>DATNBJ010000389.1:0-8467 GCA_035572055.1 Thermoleophilaceae bacterium
CGGACTCGAGCGTTGCTTCTGCCACCCCGGTCAGTCTCGCGCGAGACGAGGTCGTTACGCCGCCAGGTACCCTTGTCACGTGGCCACCACCACACCGTCAGTAGTCGAGATCTGCGCCGCGGCGAAGCGCGCATCGCGCACTCTCGCCCAGCTCGACAGCGACACGCGCAACGCCGCGCTGCTCGCGATGGCCGACGCGCTAGAAGCGCGGATAGACGAGATCCTCGAGGCCAACGCGCGCGACATGGAGGCCGGCCGGGAGGCCGAGCTGCACTCGTCGCTGCTCGACCGCCTGCTGCTCACGCCCGAGCGCATCGCCGGGATCGCGCGGGACACGCGCAACATCGTGTCGCTGCCGGACCCGGTGGGCGAGACCATCGACGGGCACCGGATGTACAACGGCCTCGACCTGCGGCGCGTTCGTGTGCCGCTCGGCGTGGTGGCCGTGGTGTACGAGGCGCGGCCGAACGTGACCATCGACTGCACCGCCCTCTGCCTGAAGTCGGGCAACGCCATCGTGCTGCGCGGATCCTCGACGGCCGCCCACTCGAACGGCGTGCTCGCCTCGATCGCCTCGGAGGCTTCCTCTTCGGCGGGGCTGCCCGAGGGGTCCGTCTCGCTGGTCGCCGGCGGCGGCCGCGACGAGCTCCGCGAGCTCGGGCAGCAGGAGGGGCTGGTCGACCTGATCATCCCGCGCGGCGGTGAGGGCTTGAAGGCGGCGCTGAAGGAGCACGCGAAGGTGCCCGTGATCTACGCGGCGTCGGGCAACTGCCACGTGTACGTGGACGAGACGGCCGACATCGACGACGCGGTGGCGATCACCGTGAACGCCAAGGTGCAGCGGCCGAGCGTGTGCAACGCGGTGGAGACGCTCGTCGTTCACTCCGGGATCGCGCCCACGTTCCTGCCGCGCGCGCTGCGCGAGCTGCGCGAGTCTGGTGTCGAGCTGCGCGTGGATGAGCGCACACGCGCGCTGGCCGGCGAGCTGGCCTCGTCTTTGAACGACGCCGCTGAGGAGGACTGGGCCACCGAGTACCACGCGCTGATCCTCGCGGTGAAGATGGTCGACTCCGCCGAGGAGGCGATCGATCACGTGAACCGCTACACGAGCGGCCATTCGGACGCGGTGGTCACGGGCTCGGCCGACGTGGCGCGAGCGTTCACCCAGGGCGTCGATACCGCCTGCGTGTACGTGAACGCCTCGACGAGGTTCACCGACGGCGGCGAGTTCGGAATGGGCGCCGAGATCGGCAACTCCACCCAGAAGCTTCATGCGCGCGGGCCGATCGGCCTGCGCGAGCTGTGCACGTACAAGTACGTGGTCGAGGGCTCCGGGCAGGTGAGGTTGTAGCGCCCGCTCGCCTCGGCATTCTCGGCGGGACGTTCAATCCGCCACACATAGGCCATCTGGTCTGCGCGCAGGAGGCGATCGTCCAGCTGGAGCTCGACACGGTCGTGTGGATACCGGCCGGTACGCCGCCGCACCGTGAGATCGAGCAGGATCCCGGGGCCGAGGCGCGTTACGAGATGGTCGAGCTGACGGTGTCGGGCGACGAGCGCTTCTCCGCCTCGCGGATCGAGCTCGACCGCGAGGGGCCGTCGTTCATGGCCGACACGCTGCGCGAGCTGCACTCGCGCTCGCCGGACGGCGAGCTGGTCCTGCTGCTGGGCGGCGATCAGGCGGCGACGCTCGGGAGCTGGCACGAGCCGGAGGAGATCTTCACGCTCGCGACCGTGGCGGTGGCCGAGCGCACGGGCTTCAAGCGCGAGGCGATCGGGCTGAAGCTCTCGAAACTCCTCCGGGGCGACCGGCGGCTCCGCTTCTTCGACATGCCGCGCGTGGACGTCTCGTCCTCGATGATCAGGCGGCGGGCCTCCTCGGGGCTGCCGATCCGCTACCTGGTCACCGACAAGGTGGCGAACTTCATCGGGGCGCAGAGCCTGTACGGCGCCTCGGTGCCCGTGCCGGTGGAGGCGGGGGAGTGAGCACGCCGGACTCCGATCCGCGCGAGTCGCTGGCGCTGGCCGAGCGGATCGCGGAGATCGCCTCGGACAAGAAGGCGATCGACGTGCGCCTGCTCGATTTGCGCGACGCGGTGGGCTACACCGACTACTTCGTGATCTGCTCGGGCAACACCGAGCGCCAGACGAAGGCGATCCACGACGCGATCCACCTCGAGCTGAAGGACTCCGAGGGCCGGCTCCCGCGCCGGGTCGAGGGCGACCGCCAGGCCCGCTGGATCCTCATGGACTACCTCGACTGCGTGGTCCACATCTTCACCCCGGAGGCCCGCTCGTTCTACCGGCTGGAGCAGCTCTGGGGCGAAGTGCCGGCGCGGTCCGTGGGCTGAGATTTCCGTCCCCGATACGAACTAGCGTTCGTATCGTGGAGCTGTCCACGAATCAGAAGGGCGGGGTTGCGGAGCTGATGATCGCGTCCGCAGCGGCGCAGCTCGGCATCGGCGTGCTTAAGCCGCTTACGGATGGCGAGCGCTATGACCTGATCTTCGACATGCGGCCGGAACTCGTCCGGGTGCAGTGCAAATGGGCCGTCCGGCAAGGCTCGGTGATCATCGTGCGCTGCCAGAGCAGTCGGCGTACCGCGAACGGTTTTCTCGCCCGGGGATACACGAGCGATGAGGTTGACGCGATCGTGGCGTATTGCGCAGAGCTCAGGGAGTGCTACTTCCTGCCGATATCGTTGCTGGATGGCCGGCGTCAGATCTACCTGAGGCTTTCGCCGGCCAAGAACAACCAATCGCGCGGGGTAAACTTCGCGGTCGATTATCAGCTTGGGGCTATAGCTCAGTTGGGAGAGCGCCTGAGTGGCACTCAGGAGGTCGCCGGTTCGAGCCCGGCTAGCTCCACTACGAAAGCCGCCCACAACGGGCGGCTTTTTTCATGACTGAGCGCGAGCGCTCAGCCGGCCTTCGCGTAGCTGCTCGCGCCGAAGAAGTCGACGACCACGACCGGCTCGTCGCCCAGCACCCAGGCGTCGTGGCCGCTCGGCAGCGACGTGATGTCGCCCGCCTTCGCGACCAGCTCGGTCCCGTCGTCCATCCGGATGGCCAGCTCGCCGCTCACGTGGTACTGGAAGTGGGGGGCCTCGCAGCTCTCGGTGCCGGCGATCGGCTTCACGTCGTTGGACCAGCGCCAACCGGGCTCGAGCACCAGGCGGCCGACCTCGGACCCGCCGACCTCGACGATCTCCGCCCGCCCGTTCGGGAACTCGCGCACCTCCGCCGGGGAGGAGAAGCTCTTGTGCTCAGTCTCTTGTCTGACTGCCGACATTTGGGACCTCCGATGCAGGTGGCGATTGCGGTGCGAGTCTGATCTACTAGTAGGTAAGTGTCAAGGGCCACAAACATGCCAACAAGCTCCACCTCGGACCGCATCCTCGACACCGCCGAGCGGCTGGTGCAGATGCGCGGCTTCAACGGCTTCAGCTACGCGGACGTGGCGGAGGAGCTCGAGATCACGAAGGCGAGCCTCCACTACCACTTCCGCGGCAAGGCGGAGCTGGGCAAGGCGCTGATCGAGCGCTATGGCGAGCGCTTCACCGCCTCCCTCGACGCGATCTACGCGGCGCCCACCGGGTCGGTCGCCAAGCTTCGCGCCTACGCCGACCTCTACGCGGGCGTGATGGACGACGAGCGCATGTGCCTCTGCGGCATGCTCGCCGCCGAGTACCGCACGCTGCCCGACGACATGCAGCACGCCGTGATCGAGTTCTTCGACGCCAACGAGGCCTGGCTCGACAGGGTGCTCCGCGAGGGCCGCAAGAGCGGCGAGCTCGCGTTCACCGGCTCGTCACGCGAGGTGGCCCGGGCGTTGATCAGCGCTCTCGAGGGCGCTCTCCTCACCTCGCGCCCGTATTCGGATCCAAAGCGGTTCCGTGCCACCGCGCGGGAGATGATCAAGCGGCTCGCGAGCCCGACCCCGAAAACAGCAGGGCCAGCTCCGGGGAGATGAACGCGTGGAGGGCCACGATCTCGTCGCCCTCGACCTCCACCACCTGGACGCCGTGCGGCTCGAGCGTGCCGTCGTCGCCCCGGTGGTGCATGACCACCGCGGGCCGCCCATTGGCGCGGGTGGGCGTGAAGAGGTAGCGCGTCATGTCACCGCCGGCCGGCACGGTGCTGAAGAAGCGGGCGATCGCGGCGGCGCCGAACACCGACGGCTGCGGCGGCATCCGCAGCACCGCGTCCTCGCGCAGGAGCTCGACCAGCCCGTTGACGTCCGCCTGCTCCCAGACCTCGACGTAGCGGCGCAACAGGTCCCGCTCGCCCGACCCGGATGACGCGGGGGCACTCGCCGGGAGCTCGCGATCGAGCGTGGCCCGCGCCCGCTGAAGCGCGCTGTTCACCGAGGCGGCGCTCGCGCCCAGGAGCGACGCCACCTCGGGCGCGGTCCAACCCAGCACGTCGCGGAAGATCAGCACCGCCCGCTGGCGACCCGGCAGCCGCTGGATCACCGTGAGGAACGCCAGCTCCATCCCCTCGCGCAGCGCATAGCGCGCGGCGGGATCGACAACGGGCGACTCCGCCTCCTCGAGCCGCTCGTCCGGAAACGGCTCCACCGTCTGCGGCCGCCGCGGCCGGCGCCGCAGCTCGTCCAGGCAGGCGTTGGTGGCGATCCGGTACAGCCACGTCTGCACGGACGATCGCCGCTCGAAGCCGGCGAACGACCGCCAGGCCCGCACGAGCGTCTCCTGAACCACGTCCTCGGCGTCCTGGACCGAGCCGAGCATCCGGTAGCAGTGCACCTCGAGCGCGCGCCGGTAGGGCTCGACCAGGTCGCGGAACTCGCTCTCGTCCAGCGTGTCCTTTTTCGGCTCGTTCATCCGTCGCAGGGAAAGACGACGGGGACGGCCGAAACTCATCGATGAGGTCGCGGCCAAGCGTTCGTCTAAACGCCCAACACGAACGGAAGGTGGCCGCATGAACACGAAGTCCGCAAGAACATGGGTGGTGGTGTTGACGGCGCTCGGCTCGCTGATGGCCGCGCTCGACACGCTGGTGGTCTCGACGGCGCTGAGTACGATCCGCCTCGACCTCGGCGCCTCGATCGAGCAGCTCGAATGGACGGTGAACGCGTACAACCTCAGCTTCGCCGTTCTGCTGATGACCGGTACGGCGCTCGGCGACCGCTTCGGACGCAGAAACCTCTACGCGACGGGCCTGGGTCTATTCACGCTGGCCTCCGTGAGCTCGGCCCTCGCGCCGAGCGTGGGCTGGCTGATCGCGAGCCGCGCACTCCAGGGCGCCGGCTCCGCGCTGATCCTGCCGCTCGGCCTCGCACTGCTCAGCGCGGCGTTTCCGCCCGAGAAGCGCGGCCAGGCGATCGGCATCTTCAGCGCGATCACCGGCCTGTCCGTGGCGGCCGGCCCGCTCGTGGGCGGCGCCGTGGTGCAGGGCCTGAGCTGGGAGTGGATCTTCTGGGTGAACGTGCCGATCGGCATCGTCGCGATCCCGCTGGTGCTCACGAAGATGAAGGAGAGCCACGGCTCCGACACGGGTCTCGACGTCCGCGGCCTTGCGCTCGTCACGGGCGCGGCGCTCGGCATCGTCTGGGGCCTGGTGCGCGGCAACTCGGTCGGCTGGGGCAGCGCCGAGGTGATCGGCACGATCGCGGCCGGCGTGCTGCTGGCCGTCGCGTTCGTGGCCTGGGAGCTTCGCGCGCCCGAGCCCATGCTGCCGATGGGGCTGTTCAAGGTTCGCGCCTTCTCGGCGGGGAACGCGGCGATCTTCTGCACGTTCGGATCGCTGTTCGGCGCCGTGTTCTTCTTCGCCCAGTTCCTCCAGACCGGCCTGGGCTACGGCCCGCTCGGCACCGGCCTGCGCCTGATGCCGTGGACGATCACGTTCATGACCGTGGCGCCGATCGCGGGCACGCTGGCCGACAGGTACGGCGAGCGCCCGTTCATGGTCGCCGGCCTGCTGCTGCAGGCGGTCGGCATGGGCTGGATCGCGCTGACGGTCGGCGCCGACACGACCTACGCCGAGTTCGTGGTGCCCGCGGTGGTCGCCGGCATCGGCGTGTCGATGGCGATACCCGCCGCACAGAACTCGGTGGTCGGCTCGGTGGCGTTCGAGGTGATCGGCAAGGCGGCCGGAACGAACAGCATGATGCGCGAGCTGGGCGGCGTGTTCGGGATCGCGATCGCGGTGGCCGTGTTCGCCGGGGCCGGCAGCTACCTGTCGCCGAGCGCGTTCACCGACGGTTTCGGCCCGGCGATGATCGTGTGCGCCTCGCTCGCGCTGATCGGCGCGGCGGCCGGAACTGCGCTGCCCGGCAGGCGTCCGGTGATCGAGCCGGCGACGGCGGAGGTCGCCGCCTAGCGGCGGCGGCGCTCCCTCGGCCCGGCCCAGGCCGGCACGTCGAGGTCCTCGAACGGGCTGCCCGAGCCCTTCGACTCAGCGGGCGCGTCGTCACCGGCGCGCCCGCGGCCCGACGCGGCGCGCAGATCCGAGCGGATCTTACGGTGGCCGGCCTGCACCTCGCGCAGGATCGTCTCGGCCTGCTCGCCCAGGGTCATCCCGAGCTGACGCAGGCCCGTGCTCACCGCGCGCGCGTCGCCGAGCATCTCGTCGGCGGTGCGCTCCGCCTCCTCGATGCGCTCGACCGCCTGCTTGCGCGCGTCCTCCACGAGCTTGGTCGCCTCGGTGCGGGCCGAGTCGAGCGCCTTGGTGCTCTCGCGCTGTGACTCGTCTCGCAGCTTCTTCGCCGCCTTCTCCGCGCGTGCCATGCGCGCGTCCGCCTCCTCCTGGGCCGCGGCGCGCATCTTGGCGCCGGCCAGCTCCGCGGCGGCGTTGACAGACGCGGCCTTCTCCTCGGCCTCGCGCTTCAGGCGGTCGGCGAGCTCCTGGGCCTGGATCCGCATGCGCTCGGCGTCCGCGCGGATCTGGTCGGCGTTCTGGCGCGCCTCGGAAAGCTGCGTTTCGGCCTCGGCGCGCGCCTCCTCACGGGTCTGCGCGGCGGTGGCCTGGGCGTCGTTGCGGGTCTCCTCGGCCTCGGCGCGGGCGTGCGACACGAGCCGCTGGGCCTCGGCGCGGCCGTGGTCGAGCTCGTCCTTGGCGTCGGCGCGGATCTTGTCGGCCTCGCGCTGGGCCTCGCTCAACTCCGCCTCGGCCTGGCGCCGCAGCGCCTCGGCCTGGCTGCGCAGGCGCTCGCCGGCGGCGCCGGCATCGGCGCTGATCTGGGCCGCCTCGTGGCGTGCCGAGGAGCGAGCCTCTTCCCTGATTTCCTCCGCGGCGTCGTGGGCTGCCGCGACGATTGACTCGACCTGCTCGGCGGCGATGTCTGATGCGCGGGGAGACGTCCTGGCCATAGCGATTCCCTTTGCTGATAGTTCCAGGGGAAAGTACCGAATCCCTTTTACCGGCCCCGATGACTAATCTCCAAACGCGATGGATGACCGCTACGACCCGAGCGCGATCGAGCCGAAATGGCAGCGAATCTGGGATGAGGAGCGCACCTGGGAGGTGTCGAACGAGGTCTCGGACAAGCCCAAGGCCTATGTGCTCGAGATGCTGCCCTACCCCTCGGGCGAGCCGCACGTCGGCCATCTGAAGAACTACTCGGTGGGCGACGCGGTGGCCCATTACCGCCGCCGAAACGGCATGCACGTGCTGCACCCGATGGGCTACGACGCGTTCGGGCTACCCGCCGAGAACCACGCGATCAAGACGGGGCAGCACCCGCGCATCTCCACGGAGAGCTCGATCGACGAGTTCCAGCGGCAGTTCCGCTCCTGGGGCATCTCGATCGACTGGTCGCGCGAGTTCGGGACGCACGAGCCGTCCTACTACCGCTGGACGCAGTGGATCTTCCTGCGGCTGTTCGAGAAGGGCCTCGCCTACCGCAAGGAGGCCGCGGTCAAGTGGTGCCCGTTCGATCAGACCGTGCTCGCGAACGAGCAGGTGATCGACGGCCGCTGCGAGCGCTGCGGCAACCTGGTGGAGGTCCGCCAGCTCGAGCAGTGGTTCTTCAAGATCACCGACTACGCCGACCGCATGCTCGAGGACCTGACCAAGATCGAGTGGCCGCCGCACGTCGTGACCATGCAGCGAAACTGGATCGGCCGCTCCGAGGGCGCCGAGGTGGTCTTCACCTGCGAGGAGCTGGGCACCGACTACCCGGTGTTCACCACGCGTCCCGACACGCTGTTCGGGGCGACGTTCTTCGTGATGGCGCCAGAACATCCCGACGTCTTGAAGCTGAACGACTCCGACGAGGTGCGCAACTACGTGAACCGGGCGATCACCGAGACGCCCGAGCAGCGCGCCGAGGCGAAGGTGAAGACGGGCGTGCCGCTGGGGCGCACGGTCACGAACCCGGTGAACGGCGAGCAGATCCCCATGTACGTGGCGGACTACGTGCTGATGGAGTACGGCACCGGCGCGATCATGGCCGTGCCCGGCCACGACGAGCGCGACTTCGAGTTCGCCCAGGCGTTCGACCTGCC
>DATNBJ010000390.1:0-6092 GCA_035572055.1 Thermoleophilaceae bacterium
CGCCCGCTCGGCGCGATGCAGATCACCTTCATGAACGCGTCGGTGACCGACTCGGATGCCGACACCCCGCTCGAGGACACGAGCGCCGTCTCCACGTCGCCCACCGTCCATATCCCATGGGCCTCCAGGCCGAGGCGGCCCGCCACGTCGAAGGCGGTGCCCAGCGCGGCGCCGCCCGGAACCGGGTCGATCAGCGCCGTGGCGGCGTCGTAGCCGTCCCGAGCCGTGATCTTCAGCGGCGGCGGGAAGCCCGGGTAATCGCCGGTCCCGCCGGAACGGGCGGCAGCCTCCGCCGCGGCCGCGGCCGCGCGGCCGCAGGCGGCCAGCGACTCCGGGTCGGTCTCGTTGGTCGAAGCGCCGCCCACGTGCCCGTCGCGCAGCACCGCGATGTCGACGGTCAGGTCGTCGATCGCCGTGGCCTGAGTCGGCCGCGAGCGCGCGTAGCGCAACAACAGCGAGCGCTCGGCGGTGACGGTGGCCAGTGCGCCGTCACCCGGCGGCGCCGCCTCGAGCGCGCGCTCGGCCAGGTCCAGCGCCTCGGTCACGCCACGCCGACCTGCACGTTGCGGAAGCGCGCGGGCGCGGCCCCGTGGGAGACGTGCATCGACTGGCCGGGCTCGCCCTTGCCGCAGTTGAGAACGCCCCAGAGCCGCCAGGCCGAGCGGTCGCACACCGCGTCGAGGCTCGCCCAGAACTGCGGGGTGACGCCCGCGTAGCTCGGGTTGCGCAAGAGGCGGCCGAGGCGCCCGTCGCGGATCTCCCACGCGGCCTCGGTGGCGAACTGGAACTGGAGCCGGCGCGAGTCGATCGACCACGAGCGGTTCGTGGCCATGTAGATGCCGTGGTCGGTGTCGGCGATCAGGTCCTCGAGGCTGCCGGCGTCGCCGGGCTCGAGGTTCACGTTGGTCATGCGGATGATCGGCTGGCGGGAGAAGCCCTCGCCGCGCATGCAGCCGCCCGAGCGCTCGAGCCCGATCTCCGCCGCGGTCTCGCGCGAGGAGAGGAAGCCGCGCAGAACGCCTTCGCGGACGATGGGCACGGCGTGCGCGGCCACGCCCTCGTCGTCCCAGCCGAACGTGCCGAGCCCCTCCGCCACCGTGGCGTCGGCGGTCACGTTCATCGCGGGCGAGCCGTACTGGAGCGAGCCGAGGTCGGACGCCGAGACGAACGAGGTGCCCGCATAGGACGCCTCGCGGCCGAGCACCCGGTCGAGCTCCACCGCGTGACCCACCGACTCGTGCACCTGAAGCGCCACCTGCTCGCCGTTCAGCACGATCGTGGTGACCTCGGCGGGGCAGGGCGGCGCCGTCAGCAACGCCACCGCTTCCTCGGCCACGCGCGGCGCCTCCTCGGCGAGCCGCAGCCCCGCGAAGTGCTCGTAGCCCGCCTGCGACACCTGCTCGCGGTGGGCGCCCGGGTAGGAGCGGACCTGCGTCTCGGAATCGCTCGTGGCCGTGGCGGCCAACCCGCCGCCACACTCGACGATGCGCTGCTCGCAGTAGGCGCCCTCGGTGGAGCAGAAGACCTTGTCGTCGCGGTAGGCGTCGAAGTGCGCGCCGGTGAGCGCGATCCGCGGGTCGCCGCGCATGGCCGCGTCGGCCTCGGTCAGGAGCGCCAGCTTGTCCTCGAGCGACACCGAGAACGGATCGATCTCGACGGGTGTCGAGTACGTGCCGGAAGCGGCCCCCTCGGGCGCCAGCGCCACCACGCCGTCGTCGATCCGCGGCTGCGCCTCGGCCACCGCGATCGCGCGCGCGAGCGCGTCCTCCGCGGCCGCCTTCTCGTTGCCGCGGGCAGCCGCAAAGCCCCAGGCGCCGCCGATCCTCACGCGGACTCCGAAGCCCTCCTCCTGCCATTGGCGGACCAGCTCCACCCGCCCGTTTCGGGTGGAGACGGTCTCCGCCGAGGAGCGGACGTGGCGGACATCCGCGTAGTCGGAGCGCCCCGCCGCGGCGTCCATCAAGTCGGGCAGGACATCCCGCATCCGGGCGGAGCCTAGCGCCCCTGGCGTCGAGGCCAGAGCCGGGTTACGATCGGTCGAGGCCCTCCACCGAAAGGATTCGCCCTGCCGGCTCGCCAGGACGGTCCCCGTCTCAGCGTGTTCGCACGCTGGATCGTCATAGCTGTCCTCGTGGCCGTGGTGTTCGTCCTGCGGATCGCCGGCCTGCCCACGGCCGGGACGCTGTTCATCCTGCCCACGCTGCTCGCCGCGGTCTGGTTCGGCCGCTCCGGAGGACTGCTCACGGCACTGGGATCGGCCATCGCCTACGCCGCCGCGCGCGCGATCAGCCCGCAGGGGGAGAAGCTCTCGGTGATCACCTCGGGGCTGGTGCGGCTGGCGATCTTCGGTACGGCCGCCTACCTGGTCGGCTGGCTGTCCGAACAGCGCAGCACGCTCAGCACGACGGTGAGCGAGCAGCAGGCGGAGCTCGTGGAGCTGCGCGGCATCCAGCAGGCGCTGGCGCCGCGCGAGTCGCCGCGGCGACCCTCCCTACAGCTCGCCAGCTGCTACGTGCCGGCGGAGCAGGGCGCGGCCGGCGACTTCTACCTGGTGACCGCGGCGCCGCGCGACGCCACCATCGTGGTGGTGGGCGACGTGGCGGGCAAGGGACTCGAGGCCGCGCGCCGCGCCGCGTTCGTGCGCACCGCACTGGCCACCTCGGCGCCGTACACCGACGACCCCTGCCGCCTGCTCGAGCTGGCGAACGCCGCGCTGCTCGAGCTGGGGCCGCGGCCCGACGACATGCTCGTGACCTGCGCGATCCTCGCCTTCACCCCGGTCACCCACACGCTCACCTACGCGCTGGCCGGCCACCCGCCGCCGCTGTGGCTCGACAACGGCAAGCCGCTGAACCACATCAAGCCCGCGTTCCCGCTCGGCGTGGAGGCCTACCTCGACTGCGAGAAGATGAGCACCACGTTCGCGCCCGGCGCGGGGCTGATCGCTTTCACCGACGGTCTCACCGAGGCGCGCCGGCACGGCGGCGAGCTGTTCGGCACCGACCGCGTGGAGCGCACGCTCGAGAAGCTGCGCGGCGAGTCACCCGCGCGCGTGGTGAGGGAGTTGCGAAACGAGGCGGAGAAGTTCGCCGGCGGCTCGCTCCCCGATGATCTCTGCATCGTCGCCCTGCGGGCAAGCTAGGGGCGCGCCATATCTGCGCTGCTCGGCGTCCTCGGGTCTCGGCTTGCCCAGCAAGCCTTCAACCCTGCGTCCTTGATCAGCTTGATCTGGCGCGTCCCTAGCTCGCCCGCACGCCCGCACGCCCGAGCGAGCTAGTCGGCCACCCGCGCCGCGTCGGCCTCGAGCCTCGCCGTGACCACCTCCTGCCCAGCGGTCAGGCTCGCCGGGTAGCCGGTCACGGCGGTCAGGTACGCGTTGCGCTGGAGGACGCTCACGCGCATCTCGCCGTCGTTGGCTGCCCGGACGCCGGCGGTTCGTGGCCGGTTGCCGAGCAGGGCGATCTCGCCGAAACCGTCGCCGGGCTCGAGCGTTCTGATGACGCATCCGTCCTGGACCACCTCGGCCCGGCCTGACTCGACGATGTAGAAACGCTCCCCGGGCTCGCCCTGCTCGAAGACCGCCTCTCCGGGGAGATACTCGGCGTGCTCGAGGCCGGCCCCGAGCTGCTCGATCGTCGCCGCCGGGAGCGCGCGGAGCATGGGAACACCACGCAGGATCTGGATGTCCGCGTCGCGTACGCCCATTCCCGCGTCGAGCCGGCCCAGCGCGGGCCAGCTCGCCGCCACGGCAAGCGGCGCCAACAGCCCGATCACGACGAGCGCGAGGCGAATGCCGAACAGGTCGATGATCAGCGGCGCGAACAGGCCGCCCGCCGCGACGCCAAGCGTGAGGATCGACTCGAAGCCCGCGAACATGCGTGCCAGGACGGTTTCGTCCGCCAGCCTTGCCAGCAGCGTGAAGCCGCCCACGTCGATCAGCGCGTTGCCGACGCCGACGAGCGCGAGCAGGACGATCGCCGCCCACAGGTAGGGGAGGGCGCCGATCAGGGCCAGCGGCGCGCCGAAGAGCGCGATTCCGAGACCGAACCAGCCCGCGAGCCGTCCGCGCCGGACGAGCCCGAAGGCGAAGATCGAGCCGAGCACTCCGCCCGCTCCAACGGCCGCGTTCAGAACGCCCACGCCCGCGTTGCCCGTGTCCAGCAGGTCGATCGCCACCACCACGGCGAAGACGGTCAGGCAGCCCCGTGTGAAGGTCTGGACCAACCCGAGCCGGGTGATGAGCCGGAGCCCGCCATCGGCCCTGATCGTGCGGAAGCCGCGCAGCATCTCCCGGCCGCCGCTGACGGCGGCCTCCGCCCGCGGCGGAGCGTCGTAGGGAAGTCCGACCACCACCAGTCCCGCCAGGAGCGACGCGCCGGCGCAGAGGGCGAACACCGCCGCCGGCCCACTCGCCGCAAGCGCGACCGCTGCGATGGCCGGGCCGCCGAGCGTGGCGAGCGAGTCCAGCATGCCGCGAACCGCGTTGGCGCTCGTCAGCTCCTGCGGCGACTTGGCCAGGGCGGGCAGCAGCGCCGAGTGAGCAGGCCGGAACAGCGTCATCGCCACCGTGGCGATCGCGGCGAAGGCATACGTGGCCACCGGCGCCGCCGTCGTCAGCGCCGCACCGGCCAGCATCGCCGTCCTGACGCCGCCGACCAGGGTCAGCACGCGCTCGCGGCGAACGCGGTCGGCCACCGTGGCAAGGAACGGCGCCAGCAGCGCCGCGAGTGCCATGCGTGTGGCGGTGACGACGCCGACCGCCGTGGCCCCGCCGTCGCGGAACGCCACGACCCCGAGCGCAACCATGAACGCGCTCTCGCCCGCCCACATCGCCGCGAAGGAGATCTGGGCTCGGGAGAGTGGTCCGCTGTGCGCGACTTCCCCGATCGCCTCCCTGCGATCGCGGAGCCTCGGGGAGAACCGGCGGGCCACGCGTGCCTAGGCCGGTGCGAGCGGTTGCTCGCGAATGCTGCGGCGCTGGTCGTATGTGCCCCAGCGGAAGCCGGTCTCGTGGGGATCCGGCGGGAGCGGCGCGCGCGGAAGGTCGCCCTCCCGGATCTGGAGGTTGTACTCCACCGGGGCGAGGTCGTTCGGACCGTCCGGATGGAACAGGGAGGCGAGGTACTGGAGCTGCCCACGCCCGGGGCCCTGTTCGAACATGCCGCCGGCGTACGCGCCGATGCCGTGCGCGTCGCAGTAGTCGTAGGCGCCGAACAGGCGCCGGACGCTCCCGAAGCGGGAGGGCTTCAGGTTGAGGCGACGGGGCTGCCAGGGCAATGCCTCGATGTCCTCGACCGATTCGATCGGCTCGTCCCACGTGATCCTGTCCCGATGGCGGTCGAGCAGAGCGATCGTGTCGTCGGCCACCGCGGGATCCTCGATCCAGGCATCCGACAGCCCCTCGATCACTCGCCGGTAGAGATCGTGGTCGGGAGCCATGGCCACGGTGGCGTTGCTGTAGTGGCCCTTCATGTCCACCACGTCCACGCAGCCGAGCGCCGCGAGCTCCGCGACCAGGTCGCTGCTCCACTGCGGGGTGGCGTCGAGCTTGAAGCGCAGGGTGGGATCGCTGCCGCGCAGCTCCCGCAGGGGAGCGAGGCCGGCGGCGTCCTCGACGCGAGTGGACACCACGAAGTTGACGGGCATCGTCACGCGCTCGACGGCGGCCTGCAGCGCGAGGCCGTTCTGACGCAGGGCGAGATCGAGCGCCGCGCTCTCGAACGCCCAGCGGCGGTAGAGACGGGAGCTCTCGCGGATCGGCTCCACGGGAAACAGGTCGGCCAGCCCCAGCAGAGTCGAGAACTCGTCAAAGGTGCGGGTCCCGCGCAGCCAGGAGAGATCACCCGCGTGGCGGAGCAGCTCGATCTGGTCGATCTGATCCCACGTGATGTCCTCGCCCTGCCCCTCATGGCCGCCTCCGATCAGCCGGACCACGGTCGAGATCTTGGTGAATCCGCTCGTGGTATCGCGCGCCATGGGCAGGAGCTCGCAGCGCTCGATCCGCAGAGTCAGGTCCGCGACGCGCGAGTAGGTCGCCTCAGCGGACAGCGCGGAGCGGTCGCCTTCGTCCGACGGGAGATCCATCTCGGAGC
>DATNBJ010000391.1:0-6116 GCA_035572055.1 Thermoleophilaceae bacterium
GCCTCGCAACGTCGAGGTGTCCGCGGAGGAGCGCGCGCGCCTGATCGAGAAGGGCTTCTTCAACCAGTCGTAGCCCTCCTGGGCCGCACGTATCCTTCGGCGCGATGCAGATCGGCCTGATCGGCGCAGGGAACATGGCCTCGGCGCTCGCGCGCGGGTTCGGCGAGCCCGTGCTCGTGGCCGACGTCGTGCCCGAGAAGGCGCGGGCGCTGGCGGCGGAGCTGGGCGGTGAGGCGCTCGAGTCGAACGGCGAGGTGGCCGAGCGCGCCGACGTGCTGCTGCTCGCGCACAAGCCCGCCCAGCTCGACGACGTGGCCCACTCGACCCACGGCAAGGCGAAGGCGATCGCGTCGATCCTCGGCGGCACGCCCATCGCGTCTGTCGAGCGCGCCTACCCACAGGTGCCGGTGTACCGCTTCCTGCCGAGCATCCCGGCCGAGGTGCGCCAGGGCGTGACCTGTTACGCGCCGGGAACGCGGGCGGCACAGGGGCCGGAGAGCGAGCTGGTGGAGCTGTTCGAGCGGGTCGGTCCCGTGCTGCGCCTCGACGAGTCGCTGATCGACCCGGCGATGGCGCTCATGAGCTGCGGCCCGGCCTTCTACGCGCTCGTGGTGGAGGCGATGGTGGACGCGGGCGTGCGCCATGGGCTCCAGCCGGCCGACGCGTCGCGCATGGCGGTCCAGACGATGGCCGGCGCGGCGGCGGTGCTCCAGGCCCACGAGCACGACACCGCGGGGTTGCGACGGCGGGTCACCTCGCCCGGCGGCTCCACGGCCCGTGGCCTCGAGGCGCTCGAGCGCGGCGGCCTGCGGGCGGCGTTCTACGACGCGGTCGCGGCGGTGGTGAACCGATGAGCGTGCTGCTCCCTCTGGCGGTGGACCGCAACGACGTCGCCCACTACGTCAACACGCTGATCATCGTCTACATCGTCCTGATCTTCGTCCGCATCCTGATGTCGTGGGTCCCTCGCGTGCCCTACTACCGCTGGCTCGACGCGACACTCAACTTCGTGCGCGAGGTCACCGACCCCTACCTGAACCTGTTTCGCCGCTTCATGCCCGCCCTGCGGGTTGGTGGCGCGGGGCTCGACCTCAGCCCGATGGTGGCCACGTTCGTGCTGATCATCGTGGGGCGGATCGTCGTAACTCTGATCCAGGGCTAGGTGGCCGCTCCCTCGAATTCCGCCACGTCCGGCGGCTGCGAATCGTCGGCCACGACCACTGCCGTGAGCTACGTGACTGAGCGGGACGGGTCCGCGCTCGTGCGGGTACGGCTCCAGCCTCGCTCGAAGCGCGACGAGATCGTCGGCGAACGCGAGGGGGCGCTCGTGGTTCGGGTGAGCGCGCCGCCGGTGGACGGAAGGGCGAACGCCGCGCTCTGCCGCCTGCTGGCCAAGCGAGCGGGGATCGCCCCGGGCCGCGCGTCGGTGGTGAAGGGGACATCGAGCCGCGACAAGCTCGTGCGCCTCGACGGCCTGGCGGCCGCGGACGCCGGGGAGCTGCTCGCATGAGTCGCGGCTGGGTGAGGGTGCTGCTGGTGGCGGCCGTCGTGCTGGCGCTCGACCAGCTCACCAAGGCGATCGTCCGGAGCTCGATGAAGCTCGGCGAGAGCCGCCACGTGTTCGCCGGCCTGCTGGACATCACCTACGTGCACAACAAGGGCGTGGCGTTCGGCGCGCTCGCCGGCGGTGGCGCGATCCTGGCCGCGCTCGCGGGAGTGGCCCTGGGCGCGATCGTCGTCTACTTCGTGATGCGCTCGCGCACGCCCTACCTGTGGCTGCCGGTGGGGATGCTCCTGGGCGGGGCGCTCGGCAACCTGCTGGACCGCGCGCGCGACGGCGCGGTGACCGACTTCATCGATCCGGTGGCGTGGCCGGCCTTCAACGTGGCGGACGCGTGCATCGTTCTCGGCGTCCTGGGGCTCCTATGGGTGATCGAGGGATCGACGCACCGGCGCTAGCCGTCGCGTTCGTCGCGGTCGCCGAGGACGCGGGCGAGCGGCTCGACGTGCGGCTGGCCGCGGAGGCGCCGGTGGGGTCGCGCGCCAAGGCGCAGCGCCTGATCGACGCGGGGCTCGTGACCGTGGACGGACGGCAGCAGCCGAAGCGCCACCGCCTCAGCGCGGGCGAGCGAGTGGAGGCGCGCATCGAGCAGCCGCCGGCGCCGGACGACCCCCGGGCAGGCGAGGGCGTTCCCTACGAGGTGGTCTACGAGGACGACGACCTGCTGGTGGTGGACAAGCCCGCGGGCGTGGTGGTCCACCCCGCACCCGGTCATCCCACGGGCACGCTCTCCCAGGCGCTCGCCGCGCGCGGCGGCGCGGGCGGCGATCCGCTGCGCCCGGGCATCGTCCATCGCCTGGACCGCGACACCTCGGGACTGCTCGTGGTGGCGAAGTCCGAGCCGGTGCACCGCGCGCTGCAGGAGATGATCCGCCGCCGCGAGGTGGAGCGGATCTACCTCGCTTTGGTGGAGGGGCGGCCAGCGGGGAGCGGCACGATCGACGCCGCGGTGGGCCGCGACCGGCGCGAGCGGAGGCTCATGTCGGTGAGCACGGACACCCCGCGCGAGGCGATCACTCACTTCGAGCTGATCGAGCGGCTACCCCGCACATCCCTCCTGAGGGTGAGACTCGAGACCGGGCGCACCCACCAGATCAGAGCTCACATGGCGGCGATCGACCACCCGATTTGCGGGGACTTTCAATATGGAGGCGGATCGAGTGGGGAGCGCTTTGGGCTAACGCGCCAATTTCTGCATTCCGCGGATCTGAGGTTTCGTCATCCCACCACGGGGGCAAAACTCGGCTGCGAGTCCAAACTACCCGCCGACCTACTTCGCACGCTCGAAGTAGCCCGGCGGGAGCCAGTCTCCGAAGGGCCAGACGGGGACTGAACATAGAACGGAGCGGGGCGGTCTTCGGACCGCCTCGTCTTCTTTTTGGGCTTCGCCCAGTCTCCAGTCCCTAGACTCCAGGGCCCTAACCACTACCTCACCAGGGAAAGCACGCCCTGCCCGGATGTCCGGGTCCGTGTCTGGAGCTGGTGAGCCGCTGTGCAACCAATACAAAGGGAGTAGTTGTGGCTCAAGTAGGAATCAAGGAGCTGCTGGAGGCCGGTGTTCACTTCGGCCACCAGACCCGAAGGTGGAATCCCAAGATGCGCCGCTTCATCTTCGGCGAGCGCGGTGGGATCCACATCATCGATCTGCAGCAGACGGTCAAGCTGCTGGAGAACGCGCAGAACTTCGCCGCCGAGGTGGCCAGCCGCGGTGGCACGGTGCTCTTCGTGGGCACCAAGAAGCAGGCCCGCGACGCGGTGCGCGACGCCGCGACCAACGCCGGCATGCCGTACGTGAACCAGCGCTGGCTGGGCGGCCTGCTGACGAACTTCCAGACTCTGAACAAGCGCATCCGCCGCCTCCACCAGCTCACGGAGTGGACCGAGGACGGGACGCTCGAGCTGTTGCCCACGCGCGAGCGGATCGGCGCGATCAACGAGCGCGAGAAGCTCGAGATAAACCTGGGCGGCGTGCGCAACATGCAGCGCACACCGGACGCGGTGTTCGTGGTCGACCTCAAGACCGAGGTCATCGCGGTGCGTGAGGCCGAGCGACTGCGCATCCCGATCATCGGGCTGGTGGACACCAACGTGGACCCGGACCCGGTGACCTACCCGATCCCCGGCAACGACGACGCGATCCGCTCCTGCAAGCTGATCGTCGAAGCGATCGGCGACGTCGTGGGCGAGCGCGCCACGCAGTTCCGCGCCGAGGAGGAGGCCGCCCGCCGCGAGCGCGAGGAGCAGGAGCGCCGCGAGGCCGAGGAGCGCGCCCGCCGCGAGGCCGAGGAGCGCGAGCGGCAGGAGGCCGAGGAGCGCGCTGCCGCGGAGAGGGCCGCGGCCCAGGCGGCAGCGGCCGCGGAGCAGCAGGCGCAGCAGGCTCAGGCCCAGCCGGCGCAACAGGCGCAGCCGGCGCAACAGGCGCAGCCGGCGCAACAAGCGCAGCCGGCGCAACAGCCTCAGGCCCAGCCCCAAGAGGCCGCGCCTCCCGCGCAGGAGGAGGCTGCCCCGCCCGCCGAGGAGTCGCCGCCGGCTGAGCCGGCCGCCGAGGCCCAGCCCGATCAGGTCGGCGAGGAAGTGAACCGGTGAGCACCGTGGAGATCAACGCCAAGGACGTGAAGGCCCTGCGCGACCGCACCGGCGCGGGGATGATGGACTGCAAGGCCGCCCTCCAGGAGGCGAGCGGCGACGTGGACAAGGCCATCGAGATCCTGCGGGTGAAGGGTCAGGCGCAGGCCGCGAAGCGGGGTGAGCGCGTGGCGTCAGAGGGCGCCGTGGGCAGCTACATCCACTCGACCGGGAAGATCGGCGTGCTGGTGGAGGTCGACTGCGAGACCGACTTCGTGGCCCGCAACGACGACTTCAAGGACTTCGTCCGCGAGGTGGCGCTGCACATCGCCGCGGCGAACCCGCAGGTGGTCACCGAGGACGAGGTGCCGGAGGAGCTCAAGGAGTCCGAGACCCGCATCTACGAGGAGCAGGCCGCCGACAAGCCCGAGCAGGCTCGCCCGAAGATCGTGGAGGGCCGCTGGCGCAAGTGGCTCGAGGAGAACGTGCTGCACAACCAGGAGCACGTGAACAAGGACAAGCACGACGGCAAGACCATCGAGCAGCTGCGCGCCGAGCTGGCCGCGAAGACCGGCGAGAACATCGTGATCCGGCGCTTCACCCGCTACCAGGTGGGAGAGGAGTAGGGCCCTCCGTGGAAGACGGCAGACCCGCCTTCCGCCGCATCCTCCTCAAGCTGTCCGGCGAGTCCCTGCTGGGCGACAAAGAGTACGGCGCCGATCCCGACCGGATCGGCGCGATCGCCGACCAGATCAAGAACGTCCGCGACCACGAGGTGGAGGTGGCGATCGTGGTCGGCGGCGGCAACATCTACCGCGGGCTGAAGGGCGCCGCGGCGGGCATGGACCGCGCGACCGGTGACTACATGGGGATGCTCGCCACCGTGCTGAACGCGCTGGCGCTGCAGGACGCGCTCGAGAAGCGCGGCTCGCACACGCGAGTCCAGTCGGCCATCACGATCTCCGAGGTGGCCGAGCCCTACATCCGCCGCCGCGCGATCCGCCACCTCGAGAAGGGCCGCATCGTGATCTTCGCCGCCGGCACGGGCAATCCGTTCTTCACCACCGACACTGCGGCCGCGCTGCGTGCCCTCGAGATACACGCGGAGGCCCTGCTCATGGCCAAGAACGCGGTGGAGGGCGTCTACGACGCGGACCCCCACACGAACCCCGACGCCAACTTCATCGCGGAGCTGACGCACCACGAGGCGATCGAGCGCCGGCTGCAGGTGATGGACTCCACGGCGCTCTCGCTCTGCATGGACAACCACCTGCCCATCTACGTCTTCAATGTCGACGACGAGCGCAACATCTACCGGATAGTGTGCGGCGAGAGAGTGGGGACGCTGGTGTCTACATGAGCGAGCTGGTAGACGAGCTGCTGGCTGACGCCGGGGAGCGCATGCAGAAGTCGGTCGAGGCGACTCGCACCGAGTTCGCGACCGTGCGCACCGGGCGCGCGTCCCCGCATCTGCTGGACCGCATAGAGGTGGACTACTACGGCGCGACGACGCCGCTCCGGCAGCTCGCCAACATCTCCGCCAGCGAGGCCCGTCTGCTCACCGTGACCCCTTACGACAAGTCCTCGATCAAGGCGATCGAGAAGTCGATCATGGAGTCCGACGTGGGCCTGACGCCGTCGAACGACGGCGCCGTGATCCGGCTGACGATCCCCGAGCTCACCGAGGAGCGCCGCAAGGAGCTCGTGAAGGTGGTGCACGGGATCGCCGAGCAGGGGCGCGTGGCGGTGCGCAACGTGCGGCGCGACATCATGCACGACCTGCGTGAGCTGAAGAAGGAGGGCGAGGTCGGCGCCGACGAGGAGCACCGCGCCGAGTCCGAGCTCCAGAAGCTCACCGACTCCCACACCGGGGACATCGACAGCTTCCTCGCCGGTAAGGAAGAAGAGATCCTCGAGGTTTAACGCGGCGCATGCCAGCGCGCCACGTCGCCATCATCATGGACGGCAACGGTCGCTGGGCCGGCCAGCG
>DATNBJ010000392.1:0-13813 GCA_035572055.1 Thermoleophilaceae bacterium
TCGGCAACCGTCATGAAGCGGGCCGTCGCCCAGCTCGAGAAGTACCTCGACAAGATCGAGGGGTACACCAAGGGCACGGTCGTGCTTGCGACGGTGTTCGGTGACGTGCACGACATCGGCAAGTCGCTCGTGAACACGATCCTCACGAACAACGGCTACACGGTGGTGGACCTCGGCAAGCAGGTGCCGATCTCGCAGATCATCGACGCCGCGGTGGAGCACAACGCCACCGCCATCGGCCTCTCGGCGCTGCTGGTGTCGACCTCGAAGCAGATGCCGATCTGCGTGTCCGAGCTCCACGAGCGCGGGCTCGAGTTCCCGGTGCTCGTGGGCGGCGCGGCGATCAACCGCGACTTCGGCCGGCGCATCCTCTACCCGAAGGGCAAGGAGTCCGACGAGGTCTACTCGCCCGGCGTCTTCTACTGCAAGGACGCCTTCCAGGGCCTGTCGGTGATGGACAACCTGATCGACTCAGACGCCCGCGACGCGCTGATCGAGAAGATGCGCCGCGAGGCCCAGGAGTTCCGCGAGAAGCCCGAGCGCGAGGAGGAGGGCCCGGCCCCCGACGCGCCCAAGCGTTCCGCGCTGCGCACCGACGTGCCGATCCCCGAGCCGCCCTTCTGGGGCGTGCGCGAGGTGCCGGTCGACATGGACGAGGTCTTCCCCATGCTCGACACGCACGTGCTGTTCAAGCTGCACTGGGGCGGCAAGGGCGTGAAGGGCGAGGCCTGGGAGCAGCTGCTCCAGGACGACTTCAAGCCGCGCCTCGAGCGCATGTGGCGCGAGCAGGACTATCTGCACCCGCGCGCGGTCTACGGCTACTTCCCGGTGAACGCCGACGGCGACGACCTGGTGTTCTTCGACCCCGAGGATCCGTCGCGCGAGATCGAGCGGCTCACGTTCCCGCGCCAGCCCGCGCACGACCGCCTCTGCCTGGCCGACTACTACCGGCCGATCGAGAGCGGGGAGCGCGACGTCTGCGTGCTCCAGGCGGTCACGGTGGGCCCCGAGGTCACACAGCGCTGCGAGCAGCTCGAGAAGGACGGCGAGTTCGCCGAGCAGCTCTTCGTTCACGGCCTCGGCGTGCAGACCGCCGAGGGCATCGCCGAGTGGGTCCACGAGCGCGTGCGCTCGGAGCTCGGGCTCGTGCCCGACCAGGGCCGCCGCTACTCGTGGGGCTATCCGGCCTGCCCGGACCAGGAGCAGCACGTGCCGGTCTTCAAGCTGCTGGGCGCCGAGTCGATCGGGCTGTCGCTGTCGCACGGCTTCGCGGTCGAGCCCGAGCAGTCGACCGTCGCCATCGTGGCCCACCACTCGCAGGCGTCGTACTACGGCATGAAGTCGGGGCGAATTCCGCCCGACCGCTCGTCAGCAGCCGCGCCCGCCGCCGCGAAGTAGCGCTCCGCTGCGCTGACTGGCCTCTGAGAACTGCTGCAGTTGCGGAGAGGCAGGTCTGCGCGCCCCGCTGCGGGGAATCCCGACTTCACCGCGGTTATCTGGGGTTTCCGCGGGCTCAAAAATTCAAGGACGAAAAGGGGTAGTAGATGCTTGCTCTGCAGGGAGGCAAGTCGGCTGCGCGTAGCTGCGCGGCCGCAGCGGTAACCGCTCTCGCGCTCTGGGCCGCGATCGGCGCCACGAACGCGGACGCGGCGAGCACGACCTGTCGCGGGTCCGCGGCGAGGACCGTGGTCGGGACCACGGTCACCTCGGAACCGGTCATCGCGAACTCGCCGGGCAGCCCGTGCTCGACCGATTCGCAGCACGTGGCGGGAGTCCAGCCTGCCGGCGGTCTGACGGTGAGCGACCCGCGGGCCGACACGCGCTCGGCCGCGGGAGTGCTCGCCGCCAGCGCGAGCGTGGAGAGCGCGAGCCTGGATTCCGGACCGGTGTCCGTCGGGCACGTGTCGGTGAGCCAGGCGGTGAGCTGTTCCGCCGGCAAGGCGGTGACCAACGGGACGTCGACCGTCGACGGCCTGACGATCGCGGGCAACCCGGTGAGCGTGATCGCCGACCGGGCGATGGACATCAACGTCGGGGGCGTCCGTGTGCGCACGAACGTCGTGAACGGCGACACCCGCCAGGCGCTGGTGCTCGACGTGGGCGGTAACGAGTACGTGATCGGCGAGGCGACCGCGAGCGGCGACGCCTGCGCGAACGTGGGCGACGAGAACCCTGGCGGCGGCGGGCGGATCTGCCCGGTCGGAGCCACCTACGACGTGCCCACCAACCAGTGCGTGATCGTCGTCCAGGGCGCCAACGGCACGCAGACGCTGATCGTGGTCGGTGCTCCCTACGCCGGCCCGAGCGGCGGCAGCGTGATGGCGCTTAGCGAGGCGCGGGCGCTGGCGAGCCAGGGCAAGCTCCCGAAGAGCGCCTGCCTCAGCGGGAAGGGTCCCGATTTCGTGATCCTCGGCAGCAAGGGCAAGGACCACATCACGGGCACCAACCGGGGCGACCGCATTCTCAGCCTCGGCGGCGCCGACCAGATCGACGCGGGCCGCGGCAACGACTGCGTGGACGGCGGCACCGGAGCCGACCGCCTCGCCGGTGGCGAGGGCAACGACCGCGTGTACGGCCAGACCGGCAACGACCACCTCTTCGGCGGCTCGGGCAGCGACCGAATCTGGGGCGCGAGCGGCAACGACGCGATCAACACCGGCAACGGCCGCGACCGCGTCTGGGCCGGCAACGGCAACGACATCATCAACGCGGCGACCGCGGGTCCCGCGTCGGTGATCTCAGCCGGAGCGGGCAGGGACACGGTGCGGATCAACAACAACGAACGGCGGCGGGTTCACTCGGCCGAGCGGGTGTACCGGATTCACTAGCGGCTGGAGGCGGGGGGTGTTGTGTATTTGCCCATCCAGGCAGTCGGCTTGCGCCGACTGGAGCTCCTGGATCGGCAAATACACAACACCCCCCGCTAAGCCCCATGCGCCCCTATTTCTAAAGGGAGCTAACTACGGGGGTGCCAGCCGCTCCCTAGACGAGGGTGGTGCACCCTCCACGCCCGGAGCGGCCGACGTCGATGTCCTGTTCCAGGAGCTCCCGGCGGCATAGCCGACGGCCTGGAATAGGAGCATTGCGCTCGGGCGCCAACAGCAGCGCTAGGAGCGAGCGTCAACCCGAACGCCGTCGGGCTTTCGCTGCTGAACCCGCAACTCCACCGGCGCCGTGTGCAGCGCCCGCAGGCGCATGTCCTTCCAGGACATCCCCTCCCGGAGCAGCGCCGGCATTCCCATCGCCACCGCGGTCGCGATCTCCACTGCCTGGAGAATGATTCCGTAGGCCAGCGCGTCGGCGTGGCTCACGCCGTACGCCGAGAGCACCGCCACGCAGGCGGCCTGGAAGACGCCCAGGTTCGACGGGGTGGCCGGCAGCACGGCGGTGACGTTCACCGCGAACAGCACGGCGGCGGCGGCGCCGAAGCTCACGTGCTTGTCGAGACCCAGCGCGACGAGCAGCACGTAGCAGGCGGTGGCCTGCAGCGCCCAAGCGCCGAGCTGGTTGATCGCCGCCCAGGAGCCCAGCCTGGGCTGGCGGAAGACGTTGAGGCCCGCCCGGACCTGCTCCATCGCGCCGCGCACGACCGCCACCGCGCGCTGCAGGCGCATGAAGCGCGAGGGCTTGCCGCGGCGCAGGAGCGCGGGAATGCAGAGCACCGCCAGCAGCATCGTGATCGGCGCGGCAGAGCCGATGATCAGCGCCTTCTCGTGGCCGTGGAAGAGGCCGACCGTGGTGAACATGATCGTGCCGAGCACGGCGAGCGCGAACAGGTTCAGGAGCGTCTGCGACACCACGGTGCCGAGCACGACGGGAAGCCGTTCCCGAACGCGGCCCAGCCGGCGCGAGACGATCAGCGCACGCGAGGGCTCGCCCAGGCGGGCGGGCAGCGTGGCGGACATGAGCACTCCGATCATCACGCCGCGAGCTGCGTCGCGCCGCCGCACTCGCGTGCCGGGCAGGGCGGAGCGCAGGACGGCGTGCCAGGACTCGGCGCGCAGGAGCATCGACGCGCACATCAGTCCGAAGGCGAGCAGCACCCAGGTGGGCGTCGCGCGGATGACCGCCTGCCCGATCGAGTGAATGCCGATCCGTTGCAGCGCCATCCAGCCGAGGCCGAGGGCCGCGAAGCTCGCGACCACGGCCGCGACTCGGCGCACGTAGCGCACGGCGCGGCGACGGCCGGCGTGCTCCTCGACCGGCTCGAGCGACGGCAGCCTGCGCGCGGGCGCGCGCGGCTGAAGGTCGGCCGGCTTCAGGCCGGTCCGCACGCCGGCCCGCGCCATGCGCGTGGCCGGCTGCGGCAGCTCGATCGCGTCCTCGTAGGCCCTCTCCACCTCTGCCGCCACGTGCGGCCACGCGAAGCGCTGGGCCCGCTCGCGGGCGGCGGAGGACATCTGCAGCCGGCGCACCGGGTCGTAGGCGAGCATGTGCAGCGTCTCGGCGAGCTCGACCGGCTGGGCGGCGGGCACGAGCACGCCGTCGATGCCGGCGCGCACCACGTCGCGGTAGCCGGCGATGTCGGAGGCGACCACCGGCGTGCCGGACGCGAACGCCTCCGTGAGCACCATGCCGAAGCTCTCGCCGCCGAGTGAGGGCGCGCAGAGCACGTCGGCCTCGTGCAGAAGCTGCCACTTCCGCGCCTCGCTGACCGGTCCGAGGATGTCGATGCCCTCCTCGTCGATCAGGTACGGCGCCACCTCCTCGTGCGTGGCGCCGGCGACGGTGAGCCGCGCCGGCACGTCCGCGCCGCGCAGCGCCTCGAAGGCGCGCAGCAGCACGGGCAGTCCCTTGCGCTCCTCGGCGCGGCCGAGGAACAGCAGCCGCAGCTCGGGCCCGAGCCGCTTCGGCTCGTCGATCGCGGCGGCGAGGTCCACGCCGTTGGGGACGATCCGGTAGCGGCCGCCGTAGAAGCGCTGCGCGGTCCAGCGCGCTGCCTCCGACACGGCGATGCGCACACCGAGGTGGCTGTACAGCCGGCGGGCGCCGATCATCACCGCGGCGCCGTTCGAGAACCAGCTCGTCGAGTAGGCGTGGAACGTGCCGACCAGCGGCGAGCGCGACCACTCGGTGGCCACCCAGCTCGGCACCGGCGCGTTCGGCTCGTGCACGTGCACGACGTCGTACCCGCCCTGCTTCAGCTCGCGGCTCAGCGTGGGAAGGCTCTTCGCCGTGACCGACAGGTTCGACACGGCGCCGTTGGCGGGCAACCCGATCGTGCGCCCCAGCGGGATGAGGTAGTCCGGCAACTCGCGGCGCTGTGGGCGGACGCCACGATGAGACAGCCGCGCAAGACGGTCGTCGGGGTCGAAGGGCGCCAGCAGCCTTACATCGTGACCGCGGTCAAGGAACTCACTGGCGAGCGCCTCTACGTGCCTTCCGACGCCCCCTGGATATGTGAAGGAGTAGGGCGAGACGAGGGCTATGCGCACCGCGCAAGCTTAGCCCAAGGCACGACGGCCGGCCCGCCGGGGGGCGGCTTGCGCATAGGCACTGGCAAGTAGCAGCGATGCGGCGCCGACCATGACGATCAGCGGGCCCGAGTCGTTCGCCAGGGCTCCCACGACGGTGGCGAAGAAGACGCCGATCATTCCGGCGGCAAACGCGTGTTCGCGCTCGCCCTGGAGCGGCGCGAGTAGGGCGCGCCGGCGCACGGCCACCACCACGAGGACGAGCAGGCCGAGGCCGGCGCTGATCGGCGTGGTCCCGTGGGTGAGGCCGTGCACCGACAAACGCCAGCGGCGGCCGATCACCTGGAAGAAATCGCCCGGCCCGCTCGTGCTCGAGATCGTGCGGGTGAGGTGCGCTCCGCCGCCGATCAGCAGATCGAGCCCGATGAGCACGCCGACCGCGAACACGGGGACGATCACCGCCAGCGCGATCGCGCGCCGGCTCGGTCCGCCCGGCAGCGAGGCCACCACCGCGGCCGCGCCACCGGCGCCGAGTGTGATCACCCCGCCCACGTCCGCGCCAAGCCGCCCCACGCCGAGCACCAGCGCGGCCACGATGCAGGCGATCGCGAAGCCGCGCGGCGCGTAACGGCGCGGCAGCAGCGTCAGGCCGGCGCCGGCGCCGATCAGCACGGTGACCGCCAGAGCGATCTCGAGCTCGTTGCCGATCCCGAAGAAGCGCGAGCCGCCCTTTGGGTTCGGGCCCGCCAGCGACAGTGAGACCAGGTGCGAGCCGAGCGCCAGGTCGATCGTGTGCGCGCCGAGCGAGACCGCCGCCGGGATCAATGGCGCCGCGGGCCACGGCAGCAGCAGGTCGGTGACGGCGCCGAGTGCCACCCCGCCCAGGGCGAGCACCAGCGCCTCGCCGAGGTCGGACGGCCGCAGGGCGGCGGTGAGCAGCGCGAGCGCCGGGACCCAGAGCGCGCTGAGAAACACGATGCGGGCGGCCAGCTTCACGCCATCGCGACGGCGCACCAGGCCGAGCACCGCGAGCAGGACGATCCACACGAGCGTGACCACCCGCAGCGCCGTGGTGCGGTGGCCGAGCACGGCGTCCAGTCGCTCTGAGAGGTCACCCACGTACGCGGCGCCGTGACCCGAGCGGGACTCGATCCGCTCGCCCTGCATCTTGCCCGGCACGTGGATGCCGAGAGCCTCGAGCACGGTGGGCGCCACGTCGGTGGCCGTCACGAGCCCGGTGACCCGGGTGGTACCGGAGCGCAGCACGCCGCGATATCCAGATCCCGCGATACCGGTGGGCAGCAGGCGGAGCCCGCGCGGCGGCGGCGCCTGCACCACGTACACGAGATCGCTCGGCCCGCGTGCGGCCAGCAGGCGGCCGAGCGCGGCGGCGTCGGGCAGCCGGGTGACGAGCAGCGAGCCCGGTCGCCACAGCGCGAGCGCCCGCGACACGAGCTCCGGCGCCGGCACCTCCGCGAAAGTCTCGATCCGACCCGACTCATCCGCCGCGGCAAGCGCCTCCGAGCGCTCGGCGCCGCGCACGCCGAGGTAGGCCACGTGCCCCCCGTCGCGCTGGATCGTGCTCGCCAGCAGCCCGGGGGTCACGTCACCGGGCGCGGCGTCGGCCCTGGCCACCTCGGCCGGCCAGCCGGCCACCGTTGCGCCCGTGCCCGACGGCACGAGCGCGAACTGCGGCAGCCCGGTCTTGTACGCGCGCGTGGATATGCGCGCTCCCTGCCCAATGTCGATCGCCATCTGCTGCGGCTTGTAGCCGCCGAGCGTGGGGCTGGTCAGGCCGACCGCCATCCCGGCCTGCTCGAGCTGTCCCAGCTCGGCCCCGGGCAGAAAGGCGATCAGCGCCCGCTGCTGGGAGGCGGCAGACGCCGGAGCGGCGGCGACCGCCATCAGCGCCGCAGCCAGCAGCGCGGCCCACGTGGCTCGCATGCTGCGACACTCTATGGCGAGCCCCATGGACCATCGGAACTTCGTCAAGTTCACCTTCATCAAGGTCGATCCGGCCTGGCGCCGCCGGGATCCCGAGGAGCGCGCGCGCGACAAGATCGAGTTCGCCGCCGCCTGCCAGGCCTTCGGCGAGGACCACCTCCTGCGCACCTACTCGCTCGTGGGCACGCGCGGGGATTGCGACCTGATGGTGCGCACCGTGGCGCCGAGCATCGACCCGATCCACGAGTTCCACGTGCTCCTCAACCAGACCGGCCTGATGCGCTGGGCCGACACCGCCCACTCGTACCTGGCGATGACGAAGGAGTCCGTCTACTCCGAGGAGCCGCAGCCGCTCGAGCCGCGCCCCGGGTCCGACGCCAAGTACCTGATCGTCTACCCGATGTGGAAGAAGCGCGAGTGGTACCTGCTGGCGCCCGAGGAGCGGATGCGGATCATGCGCGGCCACATCGAGATCGGCCGCAGGTACACGAACATCGACATCAACACCGCCTACTCCTACGGGCTCGACGACCAGGAGTTCGTCGTGTCGTTCAACGCGGACGAGCCCGGCGAGTTCCTCGACCTGGTCCAGGAGCTGCGCGGCACCGAGTCGAGCGCCTACACCGAGAGCGAGACGCCGATCTTCACCTGCATAACTGCCTCGGTGGAACGGGCGTTGGGCGCGCTGGACGGCGAGCCGATCGCAGTTCTAGGGACTAGGGACTAGGGACTGGGAGCCTGCGGCGGCGGCGCCGCAGCGACCCACGCGAAGAGACTCAGCGTCGACGTCTCTGCCTGCAGCGTGTCCCCATTCGGCAGCGCGTCGCCGTCCCAGTCCCGCACGAACAGCCCGGTGCCGTCGCCGCTGTTCGACAGCGCGCGCTTGGCGTTGTAGTAGGCGAGCGCGTACCAGCGCGGGTCGTGGTCCTGCTGGTACTGGAAGAGCATCCATTGCAGGTACATCGAGTCGTACTGCGGCCCGTGGCTGACCGCGGCGGGGAAGTGGCGGACCGATGCCTCGGCCAGCGCCTGCGCGGCGGCGCAGCGGCTCTGGTCGCCGGTCGCCTCGCAGAGCACCTGCTGCGCGGCCATGAACGGCGACTGCACGTATGCCATCAGGATCGCCGAGTGGGGATCGCGGATGTAGAGCTGCGCCTTCGGGTCCCAGATGTGGCCGTTCGCCCAGGCGATGTAGACCCGCGCCCAGCGTAGGTAGCCGGCCCGGTGGGTCTCCCTGTATAGAAGGGCGGCGAGCAGCGCGTTCGAGGCGATCCCCTCGGACGAGCGGCTCGTGTGCCGCGTGTCCCACCACACTCCCCCGCCGAGCTGCTTGGCCCAGCCGGTGACCGCGGTGAACGCGAACGCCCGCTCCGCCGCCTTCAGATAGCGCCTCTTGCCGGCGTTCTGCCAGGCGTTGAAGAACGCCAGCCCGAGCCAGCCGTTGTCGTCGTAGTAGGTGTGGACCTTCGGGCCCCGCCAGTTCGGGTAGGGCGAGTAGCCGCCCACGTGCCTGCGCGTGTGCGGCACGTGGCCGGCCACCGGGTTCCAGTAGAGCTGGTCCGCCCGGTTGGCGAAGTTCTCGAGCATCCGCACGTGAAAGCGGGTGTGGTCGGCGGCGGCCACCGCGTTGAGCGCGTTGAAGAGGTGCACCGTGCTCCAGATCGAGGCGAGCGGGTGCGAGCCGGAGCCGTTCAGCCGCTCGTCGTACCAGCCGGCCCGCGAGTTCCACCACATGTTCTTGACCAGCCGCACGCCATCCGTGGCGGCCTTCGAGAGCTGGGCGCGGTCGGCGCTCACCTGTGCCGCGGCGGGGAGCGCCGGGGGCTCGCCCGCGCGCGCCGGAGCGGCGGCCAGGGCGAGGATCGGGATGACGAGTCCGAGGGCCTTCCTCACTACCGGTTTCCCAACACGGGCTCGGCCAGCGAGGTGCGCAGCGTGCCCAGTGTCGGAGAATCGATCACGATCTCGTCGCCCGGCCCCAGCCAGACGCGCGGCTGCTTCACGCTGCCCACGCCGGCGGGCGTGCCCGTGGAGACGATGTCCCCGGGCTCGAGCGTCATCAGCTTCGACAGGTAGGCCACGAGCACCGGGATCGAGTGGACGAGGCCGGCCGTGGAGTCCGACTGCATCACCTCGCCGTTCAGCGTCAGCGTGATCTCGATCGCGTCGTGGGCACCGGCCTCGTCGGGCGTGACGAGGGCGGGCCCGCACGGGGCCGAGCCGTCGAACACCTTGCCCGGCATCCACTGCGGCGTCATGAACTGGTAGTCGCGGGCGGAGAGGTCGTTCAGCAGCGTGTAGCCGGCGATGTGGTCGAGCGCGCGCTCCTCGGGCACGTCCTTCGCCCGTCTGCCGATCACGAAGGCCACCTCGGCCTCGTAGTCGACCTTCTGGCTGTACGCGGGCAGGGCCACCGTCCCGCCGGGCACCAGCGCGTTGGCGAACTTCGCGAAGAACGTGGGCGTCTCGGGCGCCTCCACCCCGCCCTCCTCCGCGTGCGAGAGGTAGTTCAGCCCGATGCAGATCAGCTTCCCGGGATCGGGGATCGGCGGCAGCAGGCTCACGTCTGCAAGCGGCGTGGCCGCGCCGGTCTCCACGTCCCCGAGCGGTCCAGCGGCGAGCAGAGCGCGCAGGCTGGGCGCGTTCAGCTCGAGCACCTCGTCGTCCTGGATGAGCCCGGCGCGCGGTCCCTGGCCGGCGTCATACGTCACGAGTCGCACGGCGGGAAGCCTAAACCCCCTGCATGAAAGCGATTCGACTGCCCGTAAGGATGCTTACCGGGTCCCACGCGTGCACGCGGTTGCGGCCCGAATCCTTGGCGGCATAGAGGGCGGCGTCGGCCCGGGCGTAGAGGTCGTCGAAGTCGAGCTCCTTGCCTCTCGCCACCGCCACACCGACGCTCACGGTCACCTCGAGCCCCTCGGGGCGGGCGCGCTCCGCGGCCTGCCTCAAGCGCTCGGCGATCTCCGCCGCCTTCTCCAGCCCCACGCCGGGCAGCACCACCACGAACTCCTCGCCGCCGAGGCGGTACACGAGGTCGAAGGCGCGCAGCGAGTTGCGCATCACGTACGCCAGGCGCTCGAGCACGGCGTCGCCGGTCGCGTGCCCGTGCTCGTCGTTGATCCGCTTGAAGTGGTCGAGGTCCACCACCAGGAAGCCGACCGTGCTGCCGCCCGCCGTCATCTGCGCCTGCTGGCGCAGCTCGCCGAACCGCTGGTAGAGCGCGGTGCGGTTCAGGAGGCCGGTGAGCGGATCGACCACGGCCTCGAGGCGGTGGTGGCGGTCCGACTGCACGATCGCCGCCGAGAACACGGTGACCGCCAGAGTCAGCGCCACGGGGAAGTTGATGAAGTCGGGACGCGCCGCAGCGGCCGACGGATCGACCGCGACCGTGGAGAGCAGGAGCAGCCCCAGCAGGTAGGCCAGTCCGAGAATCACGCCGCGGCGCTCGAAACGGGCGCCGAGGGTCACGGCGGGCACGGCGAACCAGCAGATCGCGGAGCTCTTCGGCCCTCCCGTCAGCGCCACGCTCACCGCGATCATCGCCGGCGAGATGGCCCAGCCCGCGGCCGCCCAGCGTTCGGGGGTGGGGCTCACCGCCATCGCCTTGCGGGTGAACAGAGGAGCGCCCAGCGCGGGCAGGAGCGGGATCAGCCAGAGCCAGCCGATCCACGGCCCGGACGCGATCAGGGCCACCGCGAGGATCCCGAAAGCCGGCGCGCGGTGGCGGTGCAACCGCGCCTCGATGTCCAGCAAGCGCTCCCGCCGGAGCTCGTCGGTGAGGGTTACCAATTCGACTGCCTGGGCCATTGAGACCGACATCGGCGTACCTCAAACGGGGATTGAGATCCGCAATCCGGCGACCGTTCCGTCATGCTTTGTCTGTGCGAATCGCTCTGTTTGCAGCGCTTGCGGCCGCCCTTGCGGGTCCGGCGAGCGCGGTCGCGGCCACGCCCGCGACGCTCCCGGCGAACGCCACGATCGCCCGCGTGCCCGTCGCCGGCCTCGACGAGGCGGGCGCCAAGGCGAAGGTGCAGGCCACCCTCGCCCCGGTCTGGGAGAAGCCCATCACCGTGCGGGTCGGCGCCACCGACCAGCAGATCTCGACGGCGGATCTGGGCTTCGCGATCGACTACGACGGCATGGTGAACCAGGCGTTCGAGACCGCCTCGCACCACAAGCCGGTGCACATCAAGTTCCGCAAGACGATCTCGAGCAAGACGCTCTCGCGGGCGATCACGAAGCTGGGCAAGCCGTTCTACAAGGCGCCGCGCGACGCCCGCGTGAAGTTCGGAGTGCGCAAGGTCGTGAAGGTCCACGGGGCCTACGGCCACGGGATCGTGCCGGCAAAGCTGCGGCAGAAGCTGAAGGACGAGCTGCGCAAGCCCACTCCCACGCGCCTCGTGGAGACGGCCGTGCACCGTCTGCGGCCGGCGGTCAGCGTGAAGCAGCTCGCGCGCAAGTACGGCACGTACCTCTCGGTGGACCGCGGCAACTTCAAGCTGCGTCTCTTCAAGCGCCTGCGCCTGGTGAAGACCTACCCGATCGCGGTGGGCATGGCCGGGCTCGAGACGCCGCAGGGGATCCGGCACGTGCTCAACAAGCAGGTGAACCCCACCTGGTACGTGCCGAACAGCCCCTGGGCCGGCTCGCTGGCGGGACAGGTGATTCCGCCGAGCGATCCGCGCGACCCGCTCAAGGCACGCCTGCTCGACCTCGGTGGCGGCTTCGCCATTCACGGCACCGCGGAGGACTGGTCGATCGGAACGAGCGCCTCGCACGGCTGCATCCGCATGCACGTGAGCGACGTCATCGACCTCTACCCGCGCGTGCCGGTGGGCACGCCCGTGCTGATCCACTAGGCCACCAACTGAGCGAGGCCGTCGACCACCTGCGCGCCGCGGATCCCGTGATGCGCGGGCTCGTGGACGAGCACGGCACGCTCTCGATCGACGACATCCTCGCCCGGCGGCCGAGCGAGCCGTACGCAGCGCTGCTCCGGGCGATCGTCGGCCAGCAGCTCTCCACCAAGGCGGCCGAGTCGATCTACGGGCGGCTGGTCGAGAAGTTCGACGGCCACCCGCCCACACCACGGGAGCTGCTCGCGCTGGACCCGGAGGAGCTTCGCTCGGCCGGGCTGTCGCACGCGAAGGTGGCCTATCTGCGCGACCTGGCCGAGCGGGTGGAGGACGGGGAGCTCCAGCTCGAGCTGTTGAAGCAGCTGCCCGACGAGGACGTGTCCGCCCAGCTCACGGCCGTGAAGGGAGTCGGCCAGTGGACGACCGACATGTTTCTGATGTTCAACCTGGGCCGGCCGGACGTGTTCCCGGTGGGCGACCTCGGGATTCGCAACGCGATGAAGCGGCTCTACGACCTGCCCGAGAAGCCGGCCCCCGCCGATTACGCCCGCATAGCCGAGCCCTGGCGACCGTACAGGTCGCTGGCGTCGCTCTACCTCTGGACGGCCCTGCGGGCTCTACCCGTCTAGACCGCTGCGCCGCACGACGGATCTTCGTCCGCCACGCGGAAGGAGGAGCCGCAACCGCAGGCCGCCACGACGTTCGGGTTGTTCACCTCGAAGCCGGCGCCCATCATGCTCTCCTTGTAATCGACGATGGAGCCGTCCACGTACTGGAGGCTCGCCTCGTCGACGATCACGCGAATGCCGTGATCCTCGAAGACGCGGTCGCCGTCGCGCTGCTCGTCAAGAGCCAGCGCGTACTGGAACCCGGAACAACCGCCGCCACGAACCCCGACACGCAAACCTGCGCCCTCGGTGGGCTCCTGGCCCGACAGGAACTGGCTGACCTTCTCGGCGGCTATGTCTGTGAGCGTGACCATCTGCAATCGAGTTTAGCTATCCCTATGGCTATCTTGTCGGAAGGAGATGCCTAGCCCTGAAGACCTGAAAACGCGTATCGAGGGCGCGATCCCCGGCGCCACGGCCACTGTAGAAGACCTCACGGGCGGAGGCGACCACTTTCGCGCCGAGGTCATTTCAGACCGCTTTGAGGGACTTACCCGCATTGAGCAGCATCAACTCGTGTACGACGTCTTCGGGACCGAGATAGGCGGCGCGATCCACGCGCTCTCCATCAAGACTTCGACGCCGGGAGGCACCCCATGACCAACGACGAGATCCGCGATTTCCTCCAGAACGCGATCGACGAGAACAAGGTGATGCTCTTCATGAAGGGCACGCCCGACGAGCCGCGCTGCGGCTTCTCGATGCGGACGTCGGCCGCCCTGAACGCTCTCGGCGTGAAGTACGCGGCGATGGACATCCTGCCGGACCCGCGGATCCGGGAGGAGCTCTCGGGCCTCTCCGGCTGGCCCACGATCCCGCAGCTCTTCATCGACGGCAAGCTCGTCGGCGGCTGCGACATCGTGCTCGAGATGTACGAGACCGGCGAGCTGGCGCAGACCCTTGGCGTCGAGCAGCCGGAGGAGCAGCC
>DATNBJ010000393.1:0-8447 GCA_035572055.1 Thermoleophilaceae bacterium
TCGCGTCATGCGATCACCGCGCTATCGATGTTCGTGAACACGTGCTCCCGCATGTGCTCCCTGTCGACCGCCGTGATGACGGTCTTGTTCCTGATCGACACCACGAAAGCGGTGTCGTCGACGAAGACGACTGAGTCGCGAGAGCCCTTGCCCGCCGCGCGGGCGGCCCCGGCCTCCAGACGGTTCAACGTCCCGTCCGAGAGGTCGATGCCACGGCGCTCGACCCGCTGCAGCGCGTGCTGCGAGAACTGGAGCGACCCGACCTTCTGGCGGAAGATGTCCGCGAACGAAGGGCCGTCCAGACGCTGCGCGCGGCGCGTCTCACTCGTCGCGCTCGCAGGCGCCACGGGCGAGATGCCCGGTGGCACGAGCGCGGGGTTGTGAGTCGGGTCGGTCACGACACCCCCGCGATCTGGGCCGGCGAGATGCCGGTCACACCGTCGATGGTGAGGTCGATGTTGCCCTTCGAGTCGAAGTCGACCTTCTGGACGGCGCCGCTCGCCGTGCTGCCGTCGGCCGCCGTGTAGTCGACGGTCTTGCCGAGCAGCGCGATGGCCTGGTCCTGCTTCTCGTTGGTCGCGAGAGCGGTCTGCGAGGTGGTCAGGTTCGTCAGCTGCTCGAGGATCGAGAACTGAGTCATCTGCTGCATGGACTGCGACGGGTCGCTACTCGACTGCGACATCGGATCCATGTTCGACATCTGCGCGGTGAGCAGCTTGAGGAAGTCGTCCTTCCCGAGCGTCGCGCTCTGGTTGGTGGTCTGAGTCCCCGCCGTTGCCGGCGTGCTCAGCGATGTGGGGTCGACTGACATTCCGTATCTCCTTGGGGGATCAGGCGAGGACGTCGACCAGCACGCCGTTGGGCAGCTGGACCGTCCTCTCCTGGGTCGTGTCTGACGTGACTTCCGTCTCCTCCATGGAGTCGGTGGGCGTGCGCCCGTTCGAGCCGGAGCCGGGCTCCTGGCCGAAGTCGCTGCGGCGCTCCTGCTGGCCGCCGGCGGTGCCGACGTCGAAGCGCACGAGGTTGATGCCCTGGCTCTCGAGCGAGCGCCGAAGCTCCTCGCCCGCGTGACGCAGGACGTTCGCGGCCTGGGCGGCGTCGGCCACCACGCGGGCGGTCACACCGTCCTTGGTCGAGCTCAGGTGGATCTCGACGCCGCCGAGCTGCTCGGGGTGAAGCGCGACGCGGGCGCGGGTGACGCCGTTCGTCTGGGCCATCCTCACCACGGCCTGGACGGTCTCGACAGCCTGCTGGAGCCGCATGCCCGGCGCCGGCTCGAAGCGGTTGGCCTCGATCGGCCCCGCCTGCGGAGCGGTCGGCGGGGTCGGCTGGGCAGCCGGGGCCTGCACGCCCGCGGGATCCGTCGGCTGAGGCTGGGACTGCTGGGCCTGGACCTGGGCGGCGCCCTCGGCCGGCTTGGCAGGCTGTGCCGGGGCCGCCGCGGCATCGGCCACGGGCTGGGCGGCCGCCACGGGCCCGGTCGGCGCCACCTGCTGCATTGGCGCCTGCGCCTGTGCCTGTGCCGGCTGCTGCTGCGGCTGGCCCTGGCCCGGCGTCTGCGCATCGGACTGGGGCTTGGCGCCGGTCGGCACCGGGACCTGCGCCTGCGGAGCCTGAGGCTGAGCGGGCTGGCCGGCGAGGACCGGCTTCGCGACCGGCGGCTGCGCGTCGACCACCGGCACGGCCGGAGCGGCCTGAGCGGCCGGCGCGGCCGGCGCGGCCGGCGCGGGCACAGCCGCAACCGGCACGGCCGGAGCGGCGGACGCCGGCACCGCAACGGCCGGCTTCGCGTCCACGGGAAGCTGAACCACCGGCTGCGGGACCACCGGAGCCTGAGCGGCGGCGGCGCCTGCCGCAGTGGCGGGCTGTGCGACCACGGCCGGGGCGGCGGTCAGAGCCACCGCGGCAGCGGCGGCGAGCACGGCATCGCCGTTCGCCGCGGGAGCGGCGGGCTTCTCCGCGACCGGAGCCTGGTCGGAGTCGGGGTCGTTACCGGAGACCGGAGACCCGTGACCCGAGACCTGCGAGTCGCGATCGGCGTCCGAGTCCTTCGCGGCGCTCTTACCGGCGCCCTTCTCCTTGTGGCCTTCCGCAGGTGCGGTCCGGGCCTGGTGGTTGTCGAGGATCGTCCCGAAGAGGTCTTGGTTCCCCTTCGGCCCGCTCCGCGAGTCCGTGCGTCCGGGCGGGGAGTGGGTGTTGATTGCCGCGTCCGTTGCGGCTGTGCGTTCTGGAGTCATGTGATCGAGTAGGGAAGGGTCGAGGTGGAAGTCACCGCCTGCGCCGGCGTCGTTCCGCCCTGCTGGCGGAAGGCGTCGGCGTAGCCGAGGACCTTGGTCACGTAGTTGCGGGTCTCCGCGTAGGGCGGAACCCCTCCGAAGCGCTGGACCGCGCCGGGTCCGGCGTTGTAGGCGGCCAGCGCCTTCGTGTAGTCGCCGCCGAAGCGGTCGAGCTGCATCTTCAGGTAGTGCGCGCCGCCGTCGATCGCCTGCGCCGGGTCGTGCACGTCCGTCACGCCCAGCGATGACGCGGTGGCCGGCATGAGCTGGGTGAGCCCCTGAGCGCCGGCGGGGCTGCCGGCGTTGGGATTGAACCCGGACTCCTGCTTGATCAGGCCCTTGAGGACGGCCGGGTCGATGCCGTACTTGGCGGCGGCGCCCTGGATCAGGTCGGAGTAGGCGTTGTCGCCGGCGCCGAGCGAAGCCGTGGTGGCGATCGGTGCGGCGGCGGTCTGCGCCTGGGCGAGCGTGGAGTCGAAGTTGGTGGAGCTCGTGGTCGGGCTCATCGCGCCGCTCTGCGCGGCGGCGATCATGGCCTCGATCTGGGAGACGCGGCTGGTGACGGTCTCGACGCTCATGACGCGGCCTTCGCCCTGCGGTGGATGCCCAGCGCCATCTCGTCGAGGGCGGCGCCCTCGGCGCGGTCGGCCTCACGCTTGTGCTCGGCCCGCCTGCGCTCCTTCAGCCGCTCCAGCACCTCGCGCTCGCGCGCGGCGGTCTGGAGCAGGTTGCGCCGGGCCTCGACCTCGGCGTCGGTGCGGTACATCGCGATCGCCGCGGACTCGCGCTCGCGCTCGACGCGCTCCAGGTAGGCCTGGGCGGCCTGCAGGTCCTGACCGCTCACGGGGCTCGTGGCGGTCTCGCGCTGGGTGTTGCGCGCGGCGTCCACGCTCTCGCTGGCAGCGGTGAGCATGGCCTCGCCCCTGAGGCGAAGCGCGAGCGAGGCGGCAAGCTCTTCCTTGGCACGCTCCTCGGTCTGCTCACGCAGCGCGCGGACACGTTCGAGCTTGAACGTGAAACTGGGACGGTTCACAGCCGGTGTAATCGACGTACCCTCAGGCACCTGAACCGGCGTTGGACGCGTGTTCGACAGCCGTCGGCTCAGCGACGATCTGCTCGAGCCGAACGGCCCACTCGCCGTCCACCAGGAGCAGGCGCCCCTTGGCGAACAGACGGCCGTTCACGAACACGTCCAGGGCCTCGTCGGGCCCCTTGTCCAGGTCCACGATGGCCCCGGTGCCCAGCGACACCGCGCTTCCGAGCGCAAGCTTGGAGCGGCCGAGCTCGGCCCAGAGACGCACGTCCACGTCGAGAAGATGAGACGCCACCTCGGCCGCGATATCGGGCTCCTCTTCGGGAGCCTCCTCCTCCGGCACCGCGACGGGGGGCGCCTGAACTGCCGGGGTCTCGGGTGTCGGGTCTCGGGTGTCGGGAACCGCGATCGCCTCCGCCGGCTCCGGAACCGCGATGGCGTCCTCGGCGTCAGGCACCGCGATTGGCTCCTCACTCATTCGACACCTCCCCACGGTTGCCTGATCTGGACGGCGCGGAAGTTTCCGTTGCGGCCCGGATCGGCGACGTGCGCGGGCACCTCGCCCGCGTAGAGCACGACACCCTTGGATGCCGGCCGCTTCAGGCGCACCACGTCGCCCTCGCCGAGCTGGAGCACGTGCGAGAGCGGCAGCTCGATGGCGCCGACCTCGGCGCGCAGCTCGAGGTTCACGTCGCCGACGGCGTCGTGCATCTTCAGGGCGCTCTCGTCGTCGATCAACGCGGGCCCGTAGTGCCCCTGCTCGAGCTTCGACATGATCTTCTCCACCGAGGTGTGGGGGATCACGAGCGTCACGATCGACATGAGCCCGTCGATCGTGGCCGAGAGGTTGAGCAGCAGCGTGGGCTCGCTCGGCGAAACGATCTGCACGCTCATCGGCGAGATCGCGTGGCCGTCCATCGCGAGCGTGACGCCCGCCAGGTCATGCCAGGTCGAGGAGAGCTGGTCCACGATGCTGGTCACCGCGCGCTGGGCCACGATGAGCTCGACGTCGGTGAGTGAGGCCGGCTGGCCGGTCGGGCCGCCGCTGCCGCCGAGCAGCCGGGCCACCAGCCCGAGCGCCAGGGGGATGTCCATGATCAGCGCCACCTCGGTGCCGAGCGGCTCCATCCTCAGCAGCGTGACCAGAGCGTGCCGCGGCACCTCCTCGGCCATCACGACGCTGTACGGGAGCTGGTCGGTGTTGAGCACGGCGAGCTGGAACTCCGTGCGGAGCTCGGCCGAGATGCGGCTCGACGCCGACTGGCAGAAGTTCTCGTGCGCGACCTCGATCCGCCGCACCTGCTCGCGGTTGAACTTGGACGGGCGGCGAAAGTCGATCTCGCGTACGCGTGGATGTCTCGTCGGAGTCATTCGCCTCGTTTAATCGACAGCTAGACGGCCAAATGGAGCGGCGGAATCGCGCTCGGGCCCGGCGCCGGCATCGGCTGCGGCGCGGAGGGCTCGAAATCGGCCTCCTGGACGAACTCCGGCTCGCGCGCGGACTCCGCCAGCGCGAGCAGCAGCTCGTCGGCCTCCTCGGCCGTGCTGTCCTCCGTCACCGACTGGCGCAGGAATGCGTTGATCGGCTCCCGCTTCTCGATCGCGAGGTCCGTCGTGGGGTCCACGCCGTGCTGGTAGGCGCCGATCGCGATCAGGTCCTCCTTGTCCTTGTACGCGGCCATCAGGCGGCGCACCTCCTGGCCGGCGGTCTGGACCTCCGGCGAGACGACCTCGCCCACGAGTCGCGACACGCTCTGGAGCACGTCGATCGCCGGGTAGTGGCCGGCGTGCGCGAGGTGGCGGCTCAGCACCACGTGGCCGTCGAGGATCGAGCGCACCGCGTCGGCGATCGGCTCGTTCATGTCGTCGCCATCGACGAGCACCGTGTAGAGGCCGGTGATCGAGCCGTTCCTGTTGTTGCCGCTGCGCTCGAGCAGCTTGGGGAGAAGGGCGAAGACGCTGGGCGTGTAGCCGCGCGTGGCCGGCGGCTCGCCGATCGCGAGGCCCACCTCGCGCTGCGCCATGGCGAAGCGGGTGACGGAGTCCATCATCAGCATCACGCTGTTGCCGCGGTCGCGGAAGTACTCGGCGATCGTGGTGGCGGTGAACGCGGCCTTGATGCGCACCAGCGCGGGCTGGTCCGAGGTGGCCACGACCACCACCGAGCGGGTCAGGCCGGAGCCGAGGTCGCGCTCGATGAACTCGCGCACCTCTCGGCCACGCTCGCCCACCAGACAGATCACGTTCACGTCGGCCGAGGTCGAGCGGGCGATCATGCCGAGGAGCGACGACTTGCCGACTCCGGAGCCGGCGAAGATGCCGAGGCGCTGGCCGCGTCCGCAGGGGACCAGGGCGTCGAGGGCGCGCACGCCGAGCGACACGCGCTCGTTGATCGGCGGGCGCTCCATCGGGTCGGGCGCCGAGGCGATCGTGGGCAGCGAGCGGCCGTCGGGGGCGGGACCGCGCATGTCCATCGGGCGGCCGAGACCGTCGACCACGCGCCCGAGCAGCTCCTGGTCCACGGCCACCTTGAACTGCTGGCCGGTGGCGTGCACGGCGCGGCCCGGGCCGATCCCGTGCATCTCGCCAAGCGGCATGAGCAGCGTGCGCGAGTCGCGGAAGCCCACCACCTCGGCCGGAACGGGCGGGCGGTTGCGGCCGGTCTCGACATCGCACACCTCCCCCACCTCGGCCTCGAGACCCGTGGCCTCGATGATCAGCCCGATCAGGTTGGCCACCCGGCCGCGGCGCTCGTGAATGTCGCTCCACTTGAGCGCGTCCGAGAAGCGCGCCAGCGAGTGGTCGCTCATCGCCGCAGCTCTGCCTCGATGGACTCGCGGGCGCGCTGAAGCTTGGTCTCCAGCTCCGCGTCCACCTCGCCGCCGTTGCTCACCACGATGGCGCCGCCGCGCGTCACGCGCCGTTCCTCCTGAACCTCGAAGTGCCCGATGCCGCCGAGCGTGCCCGACAGAGAGGCCACCGAGTCGCGCACGAGCTCGAGGTCGAGCGTGTTCACCTGCACGGTCACGCGCTCGCGGTCCACGAGGCAGCGCAGCGCTCCGCGCACCACGTCCACCACGCGCTCCGGCTGCACCTCGATCGTGCCTGCCACCACCTTCTCGGCGATCTGAAGGGCGAGTTCGACGGCGCGCTCCTCCACCACGTCCACGAGCTCGTCCCGGCGGGCCTGGATCTCGGCGTGCACCTGGGCCAGCGCCTGCGCGGCGGGAGCGAGCTCCTCCTGCGCGCGGGCCATGCCCGCGGCGTAGCCCTCCTCGTGGCCGCGCTGGCGGGCCTCGTGGAGCAGGTCCTCGGCCTGGGCGCGCGCGGCGGCGAGCACCTCCTCGGCCACGGCCTGGGCGTCCTTCGCGCCGCCGGCTCCGCGAGCCCCGACGGGCTCGGGCGGGAGCTGGTCGAAGGAGAAGGCGTCGGCCGGGACGGCGACGCTAGACAAGGTCCTCCGCCTCCTCGCCCTCGTCACCGCGCGCGATGACGATGGCACCCGCATCCTCGAGGCGGCGGATGGAGCCGACGATCCGGCTCTGCGCCTCCTCGATCACGCTGCGGCGCTGCGGCGGCTGGTACTCCATCTCCTCGAGGAGCATCTCGGCGCCGCGCTGCGACATGTTGCTGAGGATCTTCTTCTTGACCTCCTCGGAGACGCCGCGGAGCGCCATCGCGAGGTCCTTCTGGTCCACGTCCTTGAGCACGAGCTGGACGCTGCGGTCGTCGAGCTTGACGATGTCCTCGAAGACGAACAGGAGCATCTTGATCTCCTCGGCGAGCTGCGCGTCCTTCTCGGCGAGCGTGTCGATCACGTTGCGCTCGGTGCCGCGGTCGGCCGAGTTGAGGATGTCCGCGAGGCCCTTCACGCCGCCGGCGGCCGCGTAGTCCTGCGACGCCACGAGCGCGAGCTTGCGGCGGATGACCTCCTCCACGTCCTTGATCACGTCCGGGCTCGTCTCGCTCATCGTGGCGATCCGCATCGCCACGTCGGCCTGCACGTCGGGGGGGAGCTGGGCCAGCACCTGAGCGCCGAGCGAGGTGTGCATGTTCGCGATCACGAGCGCCAGCGTGTGCGGCGACTCGCCCGCGAGGAAGGCCTGGATCTGCTCCGGCGGCGTGCGCCGCATGAACTCGAACGGGCGCACCTCGATGATCGCCGACAGGCGGCCGATGATCTCCTGCGCGCGGTCCGGGCCCACGGCGGTCTCGAGCACCTCGCGGGCGTAGTCCACGCCACCCTGCGCGATGTACTCGGCGGCCAGAAGCTGCGCGGAGGCCTCGGACAGGACCCCCTCCACCTCGTCGTGCTGGAGGTGCTCCATCTTGGCCATCTCGAGCGAGAGCTGCTCGATCTCGCCCTCGCGAAGATGCTTGAAGACCGCCGCCGCGTTCTGAGCGCCGAGCGACACGAGCAGCACGGCCGCCTTCTGCTTGCCCTTGAGCCTGCCCGGGACGAGCGCCGTGCCGCCGACCGAGACCGGGAACGACCCGCCCTCCTGCTGAGTTTCGACCATCTCACTCATCGGGGCCTAGTCCTCGTTCAGCCAGACGCGAACCTGCTGGGCCACCCGGTCGGGCGAGCGGGCCGCCAGCTCCTCGAGTCCCTTCTTCATGCTGGAGTCCTCGGGGAGCGGGAAGTCCATCGCGGCCGCCTGCTCGAGCTCCTTGAGCGAGGTCGGGGCCTCGATCTCCCGCAGCCACGTGGGCTCGCGCATGAGCGTGTCCTCCTCGCGCCGCTTCAAGTGCCGCGACATGAAGAAGAGGAAGGCGGCCAGGCCGAGGCCGAGAGCGGCGTACTTCGCGTAGCCCATCGGGTTGATCGACGAGCCCGGCGCTGCGGTGCCGGCGGGGTTCTTCGCGAAGGCCACCTGGGTGACGGTCAGCGTGTCGCCGCGCTTGGGGTTGATGCCGGCGGCGGCGTTCACCGCCGACTGAAGCTGCGCGACCGTGGCCGGCGGGATCGACTTGTCCACGAGCACCGCCACACCGAGCTTGTTGATCGTGCCGGGGGCGACCTTGGTGTGCGACACGGTCTTGCTGACGCCGAAGGTCGTGTCCTCGGTCTTGTTGTTGTAGTTGTTGTTGCCGCCCGAGCCGCCCGCCGAGTACTGCGGGATGTTCGAGCCGGTGCC
>DATNBJ010000394.1:0-2855 GCA_035572055.1 Thermoleophilaceae bacterium
GCCGGGCCGTCCACGCGCAGGTCGTCCTTGAGGGGATGACCGTCTGCGGCCAAACGCGGTCCCGGCACGCTCGGCAAGAGCACCAGCGGCCCGGGCTGTGCCTGCTCGTGCCAGCGGCGGATCGCTTCGACGGCGGCGGCGTCGCGCACCAGGACGGCGTGCAACCACTCGCCCAACAGCTGCTCGGCGAGTACCGCGTCACGCCGGCTGGTACGCACGAAGTCCGACAGCGGCCCGATCACCGCGTCGCCGAACCGCGCCCGCTCCTTGAGCAGCGCCTGGGCCGCGGGGGCGAGCCCCACACGCTCGCGCTCGAGCTCGGCCAGAGCGTCGTGCCGCGCCGTCACCTGCGCGAGGGCTCCCTCGGCCTGGCGCCGTGCCGCGCGACCATGCGTTTCTTGTTCCTTGAGCTCGGCCACACGCCGCCGCGCCTGCTCCAGGCCGGCCGCCGCCTGCCCCGCCGCACGAGCCAGCCCCGCTGCCTCCTGCGCCCGCGTGCCCACCTGGGCGGTCGCCGCCCACTCGGTCTCCGCGCGCCGGGCACGCTCCTGAGACGCGTCGGCGAGCTGTTGCCCGAGCTCCGCCCGCTCCCGCTCCAGCGCCGCGCGCTCGCCCTCGAGCGCTCGGAAGGCCTCCGCGCGCCGCTGCAGGTCCTCCTCGAGCTCACGCACCGCCGCGCGCTGCGCCAGCAGCCGGTCGCGCCCCTCTTGCTCGAGTGTCGTGCGCCCCGCCAGCTCCTGCCCGACCGACGCGAGGTCCCGTTCCGCCGCGTCGCACTCCGCGGCGGCCGCGGCGCGCTCTCGTTCCGCCTGGAGCGCACGCGCGTCTTCCTGCTCCCGCCGCTGTGCCGCCGCGGCGCGCCGCTGGCCGGCGTTGCGCAGCCGCTCGGCGGCCAGCGCCAGGTCGCCCTCCAGCCGCCCCGTCTCGAGCTTCGCGTCGGCCAGGCGGCGCTCCACCTCCGTGCGGCGCGCCTCGGCCGTGTGGCGCGCCTGGACCCCTGCCTCCCGCTCCCGCTCCGCCCCCTCCAGCCGGGCCCGCTCGCCGGGCAGGGCCGCCGCCAGCTGCTCGGCCCGCTGGCCCAGTCCGCCCAGCGTCAGATCGAAGTCTTCGAGCTCGCGGCGCACCAGGGTGAGCGCGACGCCGAAACGCTCGTCGATCATCTTGCCGTAGCGCTCCGCCTTGCCGCGCTGGCGCGCCAGGCTCCGGACCTGCGTCTGCACCTCGCTGACCAGGTCTTCCAGCCGGGCGAGATCCGCCGCCGTCTCTTCGAGCCGCCGCTCGGTGCTGGTCTTGCGATCGCGGTACAGCCCGATCCCCGCTGCCTCTTCGAACAGGGCGCGCCGCTCTTCCGCCTTCTCGGAGAGCAGCGCTTCGATCATCCTTGCCTCCATCACCACGGCGGCGTCGGCGCCCAGGCCGGTGCCGCGCAGCAGGTCCTGCACGTCACGCAGCCGCACCGCGGAGCGATTGAGCAGGTACTCGCTCGTCCCCGAGCGGGAGAGCCGGCGCGTGACCACGACTTCCTGATACGCGATTGGGAGCGTGCCGTCGGAGTTGTCGAACACCAGTGAGACTTCCGCCACGTTCACCGGGCGGCGCCCCGTCGAGCCCTGAAAGATGACGTCTTCCATCTTGCCGCCACGCAGCAAGCGCGGAGACTGCTCGCCCAGCACCCAACGGACGGCATCGGAGATGTTGGACTTGCCGCAGCCGTTCGGACCCACGATGGCGGTGACGCCCGCCTCGAACGGCAGCTCGACCGCGCCCGCGAACGACTTGAAGCCCGACAGCTCGAGCCGGGTCAGTCTCATGGAGTGGTCCCTTCCCCCATCCGAGTGACGAGAGTGGCCTGAACGCCGGCCCGCTTGAGCCGCGCTTCGAGGAAGCTGGCTTGCTCGGGCGTCTCGAACGCGCCCGCCAACAAACGCGAACCCGTGCCCCACGCCACCGCCGGAATGCCGCGCGCCCGCAGGGTGCTGGCTGCGGGCGCGTGGTCGCTCAGCGAGAAGGAATAGGGAGCGCGCAGCACGTCTCCCTGGCCGCGCGCGGCGAGACCGTGCTGCCACATCCCGGCGCGGGCGCCGACGGCGGAGTCGCGCGTCGGGAACGCGCCGGCCAGCACGCGATACCACACCGCGCTACCCCGGCGATCATCCAGCGCGACCGGAGTGACGAACGGAGTGACGCCGTCCGCCGCCAGGCGGTCCGCGAGGGCGAGCGCCTTGTCGAGTCTCGCGTACGCGGCGAGCTGCACGGTCCAGGCGAGCGAATCGACCCGGGGGGCGGCCGGCGCGGCCGCCACCGGTCGTGCACGCATGGGCGCCGCGGCGGTGGGCGCGGGCGCCCGGCGCTGCTCGGCTCCGCGGGCGAGCAGCGCCCAGCTGCCGGCCGCGCCCGCTGCCAGCGTCACGGCCACGACCACCGGGCGGGCCAGCCGAGAGGACGGGCGACGCACCGAGGCCGAGATGCGCCCCGGTGGGGGCGCGACCGATCGCGGGTCCGGCGCCGGCGCCGCGGCCGGCGTCCAGCGCTCGCGCACCACGCCCAGCAGCGGGACGCCGCGCTCCATGGCCGCCGTGACTCCCTGGCCGATCGACGACTCGGGCTCGTAGCCGTCGGGCGAGAGCACGATCAATCCGTCCGGGACCGTGGAGAGCCGGGCGAGGGCGCCGGCGGAGAGATAGAGCAGCAGGAGCGCGTCCTCAACCCGGAAGCCGCCGTGCAGCTTCTTCCAGCGGGGGTTCGCGAACAGATCGCCCGCGTGCGCCGTCACCGTCCCCGCGGCGATGAAGAACACGCGATCGACCTCGTGCGCCGCCTTGGTGAGCGACACATCGTACTCGAACGCGTCCACG
>DATNBJ010000395.1:0-9704 GCA_035572055.1 Thermoleophilaceae bacterium
CAGGTCGGCCTCGCGCGGTGTGCCGTGCTTGAAGCCGTAGGTCATGAAGGTGATCGCCAGCTTGCCGACGGTCTCCGGCTCGAGCATCTTGTCCGCCACCACGCGGCGCAGCCGGGACGCGGACATGTCGCTCGTGTCGATACGGACGTCGGCCCGCCCGCGCAGCGGCTCGAGCATCGCGTGCTCGATGCGGATGCCGTCCGCCACGTTGCCGCCGGGCGCGAGCGGATGGCGGCGGCGCGTCTCCTTGTAGCGGTTGATCAGCACCTCCTCGGAGGCGTCGAGGAACAGCAGCCTGTAGCCGGTGCCGCGCGCCTCGAAGTCGTCGAGCATCTTCAGGAAGCCCTCGAAGTAGTCGCCGCCGCGCACGTCCGAGACGACGGCCGCACGCTCGACCTTGCTGCCCTCGTGCTGGAACAGCTCGGCGAGCGACAGGATCATCTCCGGCGGCAGGTTGTCGACGCAGAAGTAGCCGGCGTCCTCGAAGCAGGCCATCGCCTGCGACTTGCCGGCGCCCGAGAAGCCGGTGATCACGACGAAGTCCTCGATCGAGCCGGCGTATTCCGGGCGCCCGTCCGAGAGCCCAAGCGCCTTCCGGATCGATGGTCTGCCGGGCATCCGCACTACCTCACCTTATGTACGTAGCCGTGGATCTCGCGAGCGACCTTACCGGGCAGGCCGGGCACCGCCTCGAGCTCCTCGCGGCTCGCCTGCAGGAAGCGCTCGGGCGACCCGAAGTGCTGGAGCAGCAGCCGCTTGCGTGCGGGCCCGACGCCCGGCAGCTCGTCCAGGATCGAGCGCGTCATCGCCTTGTCGCGCCGTCCGCGGTGGAACTCGATCGCGAAGCGGTGCGCCTCGTCGCGCACGCGCTGAAGGAGCTGGAGCGCCGCCGTGTCGTGCGGCAGGCGGATCGGCTCGCTCGCGCCTGGCAGGTAGATCTCCTCGATCCGCTTCGCGAGGCTGACCACGGTCACGCCGAGGTCGCGGAACTCCTGGAGCGCGGCGAGTCCCGCCGAGAGCTGGCCCTTGCCGCCGTCGATCACGATCAGGCCGGGCGCCGTGGCGAAGCTCGCGTCGTAGCTCTTCTCGTGCGGCGAGCGCTCGCGCTGGGCCGCGTACTGCGCCATCCGCCGCGACAGCACCTCCTGCATCGCGGCGAAGTCGTCCTGCGCGGCGTCGCGAATTCCGAAGCGGCGGTAGTCGGACTTCTTCGGCGCGCCGCCCTCGAAGACCACCATCGAGGCGACCGTGTGCGTCTCGCCGAGGTTGGAGATGTCGAAGCACTCGATTCGCATCGGGATCGACTCCATGCCGAGCGTTCGCTGGAGCCCCTCGAGCGCCTCGATCCGAGCCACCCGCCGGTGCTCCGAGCGCAGCCGGTCCTGGTCGAGCGCGAGGCGCGCGTTGCGCTGGGCCAGCTCGAAGATGCGCCGCTTGTCGCCGCGCTCGGCGTGGCGCACCTCCACCGGCGCGCCGCGCTGGTCCGACAGCGCCTCCTCGAGAACCTCGGTGCGCGTCAGTCCTCTTGGCACGATCACCTGCGGCGGGATGGCCGGCGAGGTGGCGTAGTACTGGAGGATGAACTCCTCGGCCACCTCCGGCTCGTCGCGGCCGGCGGCGTTCTCGAGGTAGAAGCTCTGGCGGTCCGCCAGCACGCCGTCGCGCACCTGGAACACCTGGGCGTTCGCGTCCGTGCCCTCGGCCGCCACCGCCACGGCGTCGAGCGTGCCCACCGCCTCGTTCGAGATCCGCTGGCGCTCGAGCAGCGAGCGCACGGCCTTCAGGCGGTTGCGCAGCAGCGCCGCCTGCTCGAACTCCTGGCCGGCCGCGGCCTCGCGCATCTCGCTCTCGAGATCGCGCTCGATCTGGCGGTAGCGGCCAGAGAGGAACGCCACGATCGACTCGATGCTCGCCCTGTACTCCTCCTTCGACACGTAGCCCACGCACGGCGCCTGACAGCGCTTGATGAAGTAATCGAGGCAGGGGCTGCCGGACGCGCGGCCGGGCTCCGGCCCGTCGCAGGTCCGGTACTGGAACACCTTGCCGAGCAGGTCGAGCGTCTCGCGCACGCGCTTGGCGTTCGAGAACGGCCCGAAGTAGGCGCGGTTCCTGCGGTGGCGCTCGCGCGTGAAGTAGACGCGCGGGAAGTCCTCGTCCAGCGAGATCGCGATGTACGGGTACGACTTGTCGTCGCGCAGCCGGACGTTGAACCGCGGCCGGTACTGCTTGATGAAGTTCTGCTCCGCCAGCAGCGCCTCGGCCTCGGTCTGCGTGGCGATGAACTCGATGTTGTCGATCGCGTCGAGCATGTCGCTCGAGCCGCGGGTGGAGGGATTGCTGAAGTGGCTGGCCACGCGCTTCTTCAGCGACTTCGCCTTGCCGACGTAGAGCACGCGCCGTTTGGAGTCGCGGAACAGGTACACGCCCGGAGCGTCCGGGAGCGCGCGGCGTTGCGCCTCCACGCGGTCAGCGCGGGTGGCTGTGGCGGTCTGAGCCATCTCGTTCGAGGATACGTACCCGCCAAGCGGCTCCTTTCCCGCCGGAAATCCCTATACATCCGCCGGTGCTGATCGGGCTGGGAATTCGTCTCTTGCTGGTTTTCGCGCTCATCGCGGCGGCCGTGGCGCTGCCGCTCGTGACCACATACCGCTCGCGCTGCCGGGAGAACCGGCACGTGGAGGCGCACTGGAGCTTCGCCTGGCCGGGGCACCAGAAGCGCAAGCCGCACTGCTCGAAGCCCGAGCAGGGGCTGCACTACCTGGCGCGCAAGACCGGCCTGACCTAGCGCCGGCCGACACGCTGACGTTCAGCGTCGATTTCGCGAAGTGCCTGGACGCGGACCAGGGCTTCACGGCCTGCCTGCCGGCGGCCGGGAAGACCGACTGCGCGGTTACTCCGCCTGCGCCTTGGCTAGCCGGCGCCGTTCGAGCCGGCGGCTTCCTGGATGGCCCGCCAGATCTTCTCGCCGTTGGCGGGCATGTCCACGTGCTTGACGCCGAGGTGCGACAGCGCGTCGATCACGGCGTTGTGCACCGCCGGGGTCGCCCCGATCGTGCCGGACTCGCCGATGCCCTTGGCGCCGAGCGGGTTGATCGGCGTGGGCGTGACCATGACGATGCGCTCGAACGCCGGCATCTCCGTGGCCGCGGGGAAGCAGTAGCTCGCGAAGCTGCCGGTGACGGGGTTGCCGTCCTCGTCGTACATCACTTCCTCGTAGAGCGCCTGGGCGATGCCGGTGGCCACGCCACCGTGCACCTGGCCCTCGGCCACGTTCGGGCTGATGATCACGCCCGCGTCGTCAACGGCCACGTGCCGCAGCTGCCGTGCCTCGCCGGTCTCCGTGTCCACCTCGACCACCGCGATGTGGGCCCCGAACGGGAAGGTGGGGAACTCGGCCTCGAAGTCGGTCTCCACGCTGAGCTCCGCCAGCCGGCCCGCCTCCTTGGCCTTCGCGGCGAGCTCGGCCCACGTGAAGCCGGACTGGGGCGCGCCCGCGACCTGGAAGCGGCCGCTGTCGAGGTCGAGGACGAGGTCCTCGGCCGCCGCCTCGAGGAAGTCGGCCGCCAGCGCCTTGGCCTGCTCAACCACCTCGTCGGCGGCCTGGCGCGCCGCCGCGCCGCCGATCTGGGTGGACTTCGAGCCATACGTGCCGGTGCCGCGCGGCACGTCGTCGGTGTCGCCCTTCTGCACGCTCACCTTCTCGATCGGCATGCCGAGCTGCTCGGCCGCGATCATCGCGAAGGTGGTCTCGTGACCCTGGCCGTGTGAGAACGAGCCGGTGCGAACGATGGCCTCGCCGTCGTCGGTGATCTCCACCGCGCCGTACTCCTTCTCGTGCAGCCCGTTGGTGATCTCCACGTAGACGCTCAGGCCGATGCCGAGTTGCTTGGCCGCGCCGTTCTCGCGGCGCTTGGCCTGCTCGGCGCGCACGTCGTCGTAGCCGACCGCCTCGAGCGCCAGGTCGAGAGCGCCCTCGTAGTCGCCGGAGTCGTAGCGCGCGCCCGTCACGGTGGTGTGCGGGAAGGCGTCCTTGGCGATGAAGTTGCGCCGCCGCACCTCCGCCGGGTCCATGCCCAGCTCGGCGGCGAACATGTCCACCGCGCGCTCGACGATCTGGGTGGCCTCCGGCCGGCCGGCGCCGCGGAAGGGGCCGATCGGCGTGGTGTTCGTGACCACCGTCTTGATGTCGACCTCGATCTTCGGGATCGCGTAGACGCCGCTGGCCATCATCGCGGTGAGACTCGGCAGGAACGAGCCGATGCTCGGGTAGGCGCCCGCGTCCTGGAGGATGTCGAACCGCAGCGCCGTGATCTTGCCGTCGCTCGTGCCGCCGATCTTGAAGCCGGTGACCTGGGCGCGGCCCTGGTTCATGGCGACCATGTTCTCGCTGCGGGTCTCGGTCCAGTGCACCGGCCTGCCCAGCTCGCGCGCGAGCCAGCCCACGAGCACGTCCTCCACGTTGAGGCCCTTGGCGCCGAAGCCGCCGCCCACGTCGGGGCCGATCACGCGGATCTGGCTCTCCTCCATGCCGAGGAGCATCGACAGGCCCATGCGGTCCTGGTGCGGGGTCTGCGTGGACAGCCAGATCGTGAGGCGGCCGTCCTCGCCGGCCGTGGCGAGCGAGCTGCGCGGCTCGAGCGGGCTGGCCGCCAGGCGCTGGCTGACCAGCGTGCCCTCGATCACCGCGTCGCAGTCCGCGAACAGGCTCGGATCTCCCTCGTTCGGCACTCGGACGCAGGTGTTCGTGCCAAGGCCCGGGTAGAGCAGCACCTCGTCCTTCGCGGCCTCGCGCGGATCGGTGACCACCGGCAGCGGGTCGTACTCGACGCTGACGAGCTCGGCGGCGTCGACGGCGTCGCTCTTCGACTCCGCCACGACCGCGGCGACGATGTCCCCCGCGAAGCGCACCGTGTCGGTGGCCAGGAAGGGGCGGAACATCTGCGGGTCGATGCCGATGAACGGCGGCGGCGGGCTGACCTGGAGGGGCGTGTCCGCATTCGTGAAGACCTTCACGCCCGGGAACTCGCGTGCCGCGGAGACGTCGAGGTCGGTGATCTTTGCGTGCGCCATCGGCGAGCGGACGAACACCACGTGCAGCTCACCGTCGAGCTTGATGTTGTCCACGTAGCGACCCTCGCCCTTGAGGAAGCGTGGGTCCTCGCGCCGACGGACGCGTTGTCCGATGACGTTGGCCATGCGCGGCAGTCTGTCAGACGGTTGCGATGGACGGCAAGCCGGGTTGCCCTAGCGGACGCCGACCCCCGTGCGCCGCGAGTCGGACACGCGCCAGCAGGCGTACGCGGTGACCGCCGCGACCACGAGCACTGCGGGCCACGAGCCGATCAGCAGGGCGAGCAGGTGCGAGACCGCGAAAGCGAGGAGGCCCACGCCCGCGAGCATCGCGGCGGTGCGCCCGCCGTCGCGCGCCAGCCAGATCGCGACGCACGTGAGACCGAACGCCGCGAGCACCAGCCCGCCGAGCGGCCGGGAGCCGCTGGCGACCGCCACTCCGTAGCCGGCGATCAGGCCGGCCGCGGCGATCGGCGCTGTGGCGATGTTGTGAGGCATCGCCCTGATTATGGGTGAGGACCTGCTCTCAGCAGCCGGTCGCCGCGCGCAGGGCCGAACAGAGCTCCGGCAATCTCCTCTCCGGCACGGTCGTGATGCGCTTGGTGAGCAGGGTCTTCGGGACCGTGGCGAGGTTGTCGAAGGTGAGGACGCAGTCGGCCGGCATGCCGTCCCCCTTCGTCAGTGGGAGCTCTGTGGGGATCCCGCGGATCGTCCGCGTCGCCGGAGCAACCACCACCGCTGCCAGCACGTCAATCGCCACCTGACGCGTGAGAACGCATACCGGCCTCCGCCCCTCGGGCAGTTCGAGCCACCACACCTCCCCGCGGTTCACGCCGCCCGCCTCACTCCCAAGGCTCGGTCTCGACGAGCAGCCGCGCTGCTTCCCGCCCCCAGATTTCCTCCTGCGGCCGCCGGGTGTATGCCTCCACGATCTGGCGATCGATCAGCGCCTCCAGGTCCTCCGCGAGCAGGCGGGCGATCGCCTCGCGGATCACCTCGGAGCGCGAGCTCGCACCGGTGCGCTCGCGGTACTCGTCGAGCGCCTCGATCAAGTCCGGCGTCAGCTGCACGAGTGTCTGCGTTCTGGCGATGACCATATGGTAACCATATGTCCGTCAGGCCACCAGCTCGACCCCCAGTCCGCCGAGCGCCTCGCCCGCCCCGCCCATCAGGCCGAGGATCCTGGCCACGTATGCCTGCGTCTCGGGGATCGCCGGGATGCAGCCGCATGCCGACACGCGTCCCGCTCCCGCGTTGTAGGCCGCCAGCGCCAGCGGCACCGACGCGAACTGCCGCAGCAGGTCGCGCATCAGGTGCGCCTGCGCGTCGATCGCACTCGCCGGGTCGAACGGGTTCGCCAGGCCGTAGTCGCGCGCGGTGCCCGGCATGAACTGCGCGATGCCCTGCGCCCCGGCGCCGCTCGTCGCGAACGGGTTGAAGTTCGACTCCGCGTAGAGCTGCGCGGCCAGCAGCACGCCGGACACGTTCCAGCGCTGCGCCGCTGTCGCGATCACCGGCTCGAGGTCCGCCGGGACGAACGACTGGAGCTCGGGCGCGCCCTCGCCGTCCGGGCTCGATGCCGGGTTGATGCCCATGCCGAAATGCCACGGCTCCCAGGAGTACCTCTGGATGAAATGGAAACGGCCGGCGTTCGCGGCGAGCCAGCCGTACGCGCCGGGCGGCCCGAGGTCGAGCTCAGTGCCCAGCCGGTGCAGGCTCTCCCCTGGCCGTGCCACCCATTTCGGATCCGGGTGCGCCGCGAACAGCCGTGCCTGCTCCGCGTCCGAGCGGTAGGCGCTGTTGATCAGCAGGTCGATGCCGGCCTCCTTCCTGGCGGCGGCCGCCATTCGGTCGAACGCGAGGGCGACATCCGGTCGCATCGGCTTTCCCTGGCGGTACGCGAACGGGCCGTTGTAGCCGCCGCCGCCCGCGGCGATGCCGCTCGCATCCGGGACGAGCGCCGCGGTTGCGCGCGCCGCCACCTTCACCTCGCGGTCGTGGAGCACGGTCGACCGCTCGCCCAGAGTCACCGTCACGCGGACGGGCGCGAAGGACGACGCGTCGGGAAAGGTGACGTCGGCGGGCTCCAGGTGCGCGTCGTTCGCGCTCGCTCCCCGCACCGCGGCCTCCCGCGCGAGCGACAGGTACGCGGCAAGCGAGAGGCCGTGGGGACCGCGCTCGAACAGGCGCGGGTAGGCGTCGCGCATCGCGCGAGCCGCCGACACGGCCGCCAGATCGGCCGCGCGCTGCGCGTGCGATCGCGCGCCATAGGCCTTGCCGAGCGCGCCCAGCAGCAGCGCGCCCATGACGATCGTCGCCATCACAGCGAGCATCAGCACGAGCGCCTGGCCCGACTGCGACCGCACCCTCTCCGCCAGCGCGGCGACCGCCCGGCCCATCGCGCCGCGCGGCTCCAATCCGGCCGCGGCCATGCGTGCCCCGAGCTGGGACTCCGGGATGAACGCCGCCGCGCGGCCGCGCCAGCGCTCGCTCTCGCGCGAGCGGTTCACGACGATCAGCGGCTCGGCGCCGCCGAGCGTGCTCGCGAACAGCTCCGCCAGCGCAGGCTCCGCCTCGGGAGGCGCGACCACCACGGTGGCGGTCGCCTCCGGGTCCACGACTCCGTCGGTGACGTGCGAGGCGAGCCGGGTGGCCAGCGCCCGCGCCAGGGTGGTGGTGCCGCATCCCGGCGTGATGCCGACCACCGACACCGCCGGCGACCCCGGCCCTCGCTCGGGCAGCGGCTCGATCAGCCAGCCCCGCAGCTCCGCGAGCACGTTCACGGTCGCGCCACGGCCGCCGCGCCGTGCACCTCCAACCGGTCGGCGAGAGCCGCCAGCGGCGACGGCGGCCGCATGCCCACCCGGACCGAATCCCCGCTGACCGAGACGGTCATGCGCGCCCGCGACCACCCGGGCACAGCGCGCCGCGCGGCGGCCTGCGCGTCGCCGCCGCCCGCCACCGCCAGCGCGCCTGCTTCGGCCGCAGAACCCGCCAGCACCGCCGAATAGCCGACCGCCAGAAGCTGGAATAGCGCCAGCGCCAACAGCAGCAGCGCCGGCACCGCCGCCACCAGCTCGACGCTCGCCTGCCCGCGCTCGCTCATCGCAGCCCGGCGGTCGCGGACACGCTCAGCGGACTACGCCAGCGCCGCAGGAGCAGCGGGATCGGCACGCTGACGCGGACCCGCCCCTCCCCCGCGTCCGACACCTTCATTCCGCGCGCGAGGGAGGCGGGCAGCGCGCTCCGAGCCGCGGCCTCGCGATCGCGACCCACCGCCACGGCCCGCGCCGCCACCCGCGCCGCGTTCGCCGACAGCCACGCGGTCTGCCCCGCGACCAGGAGCTGCCAGCCGATCAAGGCGACGAGGACAAGCGCCGGCAGCGTGCCGACGAGCTCCACCGAAGCCTGTCCCGATTCGCCCGCGATGCGCATGCCCGCGAGGCTGCCGAACGAGGTGTGACGGGACAAGACCGCCGCGTTACGGCTTTGCGACGGGAGTGTGAAAAGGCCGAGACCCTAGGAGCTAGCCGTACTTCTGCGACTGCATCCAGACCCAGAACGCCCCGTACGACGCGAGCGCCAGCAGCGCGATGAACGCGAGCACGCCCGCGCCCGTGTCACGCAGCCGTTGCCAGGCGACGAAATCGAGAGCGGCCAGCCCGATCGACGAGTAGAGGACGATCCGCTGGAGGTCGGTCAAGGAGTCGAGCGTGAACCGGTGCTCGCGGTAGAGCCGGGCGGCGAAGAGCCCGATCAACACGGCGAACACCATGCCGAGGATCGCGAGGATCACGTTCACCGTGGACCCGCCGCCGGGCAGGAACGCAAATGCCGCGGCGATCACGGCGATGATCGCGATGTTGCGCGCCGCCCTCACTGACGGCCAATCTTAGTTCCGCGTCTCACGGCATCGTTCTCGCGCCGCCTCGATCTCCTCCATCGCGTCCTCGCGCGAGAACCAACCCTCCACGCGCACGCTCTTCTGCTCGAGGTCCTTGTAGACGGAGAAGAAGTGCTCGATCTCGTCGCGCAGCTGCTTCGGCAGGTCCTCGAGCGTGTCGAGCGTGTTCCACGCCGGGTCCTCCAGGGGCACGCAGAGGATCTTGTCGTCGATCCCCTTGTCGTCCTCCATCTTGAAGAGCGCGATCGGCTTGACCGGGATCACGCAGCCGGGAAACGTGGCCTCGGAGACGCAGACCATTGCGTCCAGCGGATCCCCGTCCAGCGCCAGCGTGTCCGGGATGAACCCGTAGTCGGTGGGATAGACCATCGACGAGAACAGGAAGCGGTCGAGCTTGATGAAGCCGCCCTCGAGGTCGTACTCGTACTTGTTCCGGCTCCCCTTGGGGATCTCGACGAAGCAGGTGAGCGTGCCTTGGTCCACCGGAGGCGAGGTTACCCCTGTCCGATACAGTTCGGCACCGCGAATGCGTCTGCGCGTACTTGCCATCTCGCTCGCCACCGTCCTTGTCAGCCTCCTGCTGGCGGCCAGCGCTCTTGCCGAGGACGGCGAGGGTCTCTACGGCGAGACCGACGACCGCGTGGTCACCGCCTTCGGGCTGGGTCTCGTCCTGCTCTTCACCTTCATGATCGTCGTGTTCAGCTGGCTCCAGGGCCGCGGCGACAAGCGC
>DATNBJ010000396.1:0-5739 GCA_035572055.1 Thermoleophilaceae bacterium
TGGATCAGATCCTTGAGTTCCTGATCCGACAGCGCCCCGAGATCGGGAAACGTCTCCATGCTTGAGTCCCCTGGGTCGAAAGCCGCGAGACGCGAGTATAGCCCTACATTCAAGTCAAGCTTGAGTGTTTGCTCTCACGTACAGCGCCGTTGCGTACAGAGTCATGGCGAGACCGATGTAGAGGAGCAGCTCCGCGACCCACGTGGTCGAGACCATCGCGAGGAACATCGAGAACATCGTCGGCCACACCGCCCACCGCCCCGCCATGTTCACATGAATGTCCCGTCCGTGTCGTAGAGCGATGCGCGTCAGGACCAGCATGAGGACCTCACGGGCGGCGAGGACCAGCAGTGCCCAGCGCGGCAGGAGCTCGAAGTGGAAGCAGACGACCACGCCGGAGATCACCAGCAGGCGGTCCACCAGCGGGTCGAGCAGCGTGCCCAGCCGGCTGTACTGGCCGGTGATCCGCGCGGTGATGCCGTCGAGGTAGTCGGTGCCGCCGATCACCGCGTAGGTGGCGCTGGCCGCGGCGTCGCGGCCGTCGCCCGAGCTCAGCGCGAGGATCAGGAAGACCGGGATCAGGCCGAGCCTGATGAAGCCGATCAGGTTCGGCACCGTCCAGGGACGAAGGGGCGCGCCCGCCTGCGTCTCGGGCGGCGGCGGCCCCGACCGGTCGAGACCGACCAGGCGCTTACGGGTCAGGCGAGACCGCGCCACAGCTCCGCGGCGGCGGCCGCGGCGCCCTCCAGCGGCAGCGAGCGCTTCTCCCGCCCGCGGCGAATCTGGGCCTCCACCTCGCCCGCCTCCACGCTCTTCTTCCCGATCGTCAGCCGCAGCGGGACGCCCAGCAGCTCGGCGTCGGCGAACTTCTCCCCCGGCGAGGCGTCGCGGTCGTCGTAGAGCACGTCGAGTCCCTCGGCCTTCAGCTCCTCGTAGAGGCGGTCGGCGATCTCACGCGCCTCCTCCCCCGGCTTCCCGAGCGTGACGAGCTCGACGTCCCAGGGAGCGAGCGCCCGCGGCCACGAGATGCCGGCGTCGTCGGCGAACTGCTCGACCGCCGCGGCGACGATGCGCGCCGGGCCGATCCCGTACGAGCCCATCCAGATCGCGTGCTCCACGCCGTTCTCGTCCAGGTAGGTGGCGCCCAGCGGCTCCGAGTAGCGCGTGCCGAGCTTGAAGATGTTGCCCACCTCGATGGCGGGCTCGATGCGGACCGGCGCGCCGTCCACCGTGTCGCCGGGCTCCACCTGCCTCACATCGGCCCAGCGCGCCTCGAAGTCCCGTCCCGGTTCGACCCCACGCAGGTGAATGTCCGGCTCGTTGCCGCCGGCCACCATGCCGTGCAGCCCGCGCAGCGCCTCGTCGGCGACGACCTCCACACGAGCTCCCACGGGCCCGATGAATCCGCCGACCGCGCCGAACACGTCCCGAACCTCCTCCTCGGTGGCGGGCCGCACGGGCGCGCCCATCGCGTTCTGCAGCTTGAACTCGTTCAGGCGGTGGTCGCCGCGAATGACCACGAGGATGGGCCCCTGGCCCTCGACGATCGTCGGGAACGCCTTGATCGTCGCGCCCGCCGGGATGCCGAGGAACTCGGTGAGAGCCTCGATGGTGGTGGCGCCGGGCGTCTCCACGGGCTCGGGCTTTTCGAGCGCCTCGGGCAGCCCCTCCACCGGCTTCGGCGTGGCGCCGGCGATCTCCATGTTCGCCGCGTAGCCCCCGTCGGTGAGAGCCACGTCGTTCTCACCCGCGGCGCACGGCGCCATGTACTCGTGGGCGCCGATGCCGCCCATCATCCCCACGTCCGACTCCACCCGGTACCACTCGAGCCCGGTGCGGTCGAAGATCTTGTCGTAGGCCTCGATGTAGCGGTCGTAGTGCGCCGCCAGGCCCGCCTCGTCGCGATCGAACGTGTACGCGTCCTTCATGATGAACTCGCGCGTGCGCAGCACCCCGGCGCGTGGCCGCGCCTCGTCCCGCTCCTTGGTCTGGAAGTGGTAGAGGCTGAAGGGCAGATCGCGGTAGGAGCGCACCTCGCCGGCCACGTGGTAGGTCACCGCCTCCTCGTGCGTCAGGGCCAGCACGAGCTCCGCGTCGCGCCGATCCTTCAGCTTGAACAGCTCCTCGATCGCGTAGCGGCCGCTCTTCTTCCACAGCTCCGCCGGCTGGAGCACCGGCATGAGCACCTCCTGCGCGCCGATAGCGTCGAGCTCCTCGCGCACGATCTGCTCCGCCTTCCGGTGCGCCCGCCAGCCGGCGGGCAGCCACGACCACATCCCGGCCCCGAGCTGCCGGGCGAGCCCGGCTCGCACGAGCAGCTTGTGGGAAAGAGCCTCGGCGTCGGCCGGAGCCTCCTTGCGGGTGGGCAGGAAGTATTGGCTGAGGCGCGTCACCGGGGCGAGTGTATTGACGAGGTCACAGGTCGCAGATCACAGGTGACAGGGCGTCTCCCGGTGACCTGTCACCTGTGACCCGTGACCTTCGCGTCAGCGGTCGTTCACGCTCGCTGCGCGACTGAAGAACTGCGTCCCGCCCGGTCCGGTCCAGGCGATCCGCCACGTGCCGGCCGTGCCCGACTGCGACACCGTCGCGAAGCCCTTGCCGTTCGTGGTCTTCGTGGCCACCGTCTGGAAGCCGCCGCCCGTGTCGTGCTGGATCTGCACGGTCTGGGGAGCGCCGTTCGCCGGCCGGACCCAGAACCAGATCGACGAGCTGCCGCCCTTGCGGGTGACCCAGATCGGCAGCCGGTAGGCGTCGAAGCTGGGCTTCGCCGTGCCGTTCTGGAACTCGAGGCCGGTCTGGAAGACGTGCGGATCGTTCCCGTCGTCCGCCAGCTCGTACTGCGACACGCTCTTCACGAGCTTGTTCTTGTAGGCCGTGTAGTCCATCTGGTTCAGCCACATCGCCTGCTTCACCAGCGGCACGCCATAGAGCGGGTTCGGCGGGTTCGACTGGATGCCGTACTCGGTGAAGTAGACGGGCAGGTTGCGCTTGATCGAATGACCCTTGGCGCCAAGCGCCAGGACCTTCTTCAGCCGGTCGAGCACGGCGAGCGTGATGTCGCCCTTGCCCTTCGGCTTGCGCAGCGCCGGGCCGGTCGCCGAGGTGTTGTACGGGTGGTGTGCGTAGCCGGCCACGTTCAGCTTCTTGAACTTGTTGCAGCCGAGCGCCTTCGTCTTGATCCGCTTGCCCTTGGTGTTGACGCAGAACAGCGCCTCCATGAACGACGTGGGGTCGCTGCTGTTGCCGCGCCCTGTCGGCGCGGTCTCACCCAGCAGGACCTTGTCGCGCGAGTGGCCGCTCTTCTTCAGGCCCGCCTGGCCCGCGTAGAACAGGTCGCGGTAGTACTTCGCGCCCACCACGAGGCCCTTCTGCTTCTGCGGGTAGATCCAGCCCACCTGGTCGGGCTCGTTCCAGATCGACCAGCGGCTGACCCGCGGCAGCGTGGTGCCGCCCGGCGGGGTGAAGCTGCCCGAGTAGCGCTTGCCGAGAGCCGTGACGAAGTCCTGGAAGTACTTGGCGTTCGGCTGGCAGTTGCGGTACTTGCCCGGCCGCCTGCACTGCGCCCACAGCGGGGTGAACCCGGTCGGCGTCATCAGCACCTGGATCCCGCGCGCCGCGGCGCCGCGCACGAGCGCGTCGTACTGCGCCATCGCGGTGGCGTTGTAGGTGTTCGGGTTGGTCAGGTCCCCGCTCGGCTTGGTGCGCGAATCGGAGTTCGGCGCGAGGCGCGCCCAGAACACGAGTGTGTGGATCGTGTTCACGCCGAGGCCCTTGAGTTGGTCGAGACCCTGAGGCGCGGCGGGGGACAGCAGGACGTTGTCGTCCTGGAAGATCGATTCCTGCGTGGTGCTGGCGCCGGCAGCCGGAGCGAACACGGCGAGAACGAGCGCGGGAAGGAGAGCTGCGAAGGGCTTCTTGTTCATGCGTTCTGAACGCGTGGCCGGGGGCAGAGTTGCGGGCGCGTTCGCGGCGCCAGACTACAGGGCTAGGTACGCGTAAACCGTCGCCCGGCTGTGGGAGAGGCTTCCTCGTCGAGCGAGACGCGCTTGTGCCCGTTGCCGTCGCCGTTCCCATCGGCCGCCGCGGCCTCGAGCGCGGCCATGCGCTCCGGCGTCATCTCGTCGGCGTTCTCCGCCTCGATCTTGGCCAGCCACTCGGCGCCCTCGGCGGCCTTCAGGAGGTCCACCTCGGCACGCCCCTCGAGCGACTTGTCGATCTCGATGAACAGCTCGTCCACGAGCCGCTCCGTGGGGACCTTCCGCAACGGCTTGCCGCCGGCGAAGATCAGGCCCTCGTTCTTGGCGCCGGTGATCCCGAAGTCCGCATGCGAGGCCTCGCCGATGCCGTTCACCGCGCAGCCGAGCACCGCCACCTCGATCGGCTCCTCGTAGGCCTCGAGGCGCTGCTCGATCTCCGCCACGACCGTGTCCATGTCGAACTGGAGCCGGCCGCAGGTCGGACAGGCGATCAGCACCGGGCCCTTCTCGCGGATCTTCAGCGCCTTGAGGATCTCCCAGGCGACCTTGACCTCCTCCTCCGCGTGGAAGGTGGAGAGCGAGATGCGGATGGTGTCGCCGATGCCGTCGGCCAGCAGCGTGCCGAGGCCGACCGCGGACTTCAGCGAGCCGGACCACTTCGTGCCCGCCTCGGTGATGCCGAGGTGCAGCGGGTAGTCGATCTTCGACGACAGGAGGCGGTTCGACGCGATCGTGTTCGGCACGTTCGTGGACTTGATGGAGACCTTGAAGTTCTGGAAGTCGAGCCGCTCCATCAGCTCCACGAACTCGACGGCGGCCTGGACCAGCGCCTCGACCGAGTTCTCGCGCTCGAGCTCGTGCAGGTGCTTGGGCAGCGAGCCGGAGTTCACGCCGATGCGCATCGGCGTACCGGCCTTCTTGGCCTTCTCCGCCACCTCGGCCACCTTCTCGGGGCCGCCGATGTTGCCCGGGTTGAGCCGGATGCAGTGCGCGCCCGCGTCGATCGCCTTCAGCGCCAGCGTGTGGTTGAAGTGGATGTCGGCGATCACCGGGATCGGCGACTTTTGGACGATCCGCTTGAGCGCCTCCACGTCCTTGTCGCGCGGCACCGCGCAGCGCACGAGGTCGCCGCCGGCCTCCGCGATCGCCTGGATCTGCTTCATGGTGGCGTCGAAGTCGGCGGTCTCCGTCTTGGTCATCGACTGCACCGCGACGGGCGCGCCGCCACCGATCGGCACGCCGCCGACCCATATCTGGCGCTGGGAGGCCATGAGGGTCAGATGCTAGCTATGGCGCGGGAGGCAGGTGTAAAGGCCCAGGTAATGCGGCCACTCGGCCGTCCTTCACGTTGGCGCGCGCCCAGTCGGACAGCGCTGTGAAGGGCAGTGAGGGCTTCCCGTCCTGGGCCACCAGGCTCGTGTCGAAGCGCGTGCCCGGCGGCGGCGACACCAGGATGTACTGGAGCATCTCCTTCACCCGGGTGTTGCGCTGCGCGATGTCGTAGGCCTGCTTCAGATAGGCGGCGCGCTGGGCCGGCGGCGGCGCCACCGGACCCGTGGCGAAGTAGCCGAACTCCGTCAGGTAGACGTCGAGCGGCTTGCCGTCCGGCGTCGTCAGAGCCTTGGCGCCGGCGAGCCGGTCGAGCGCGCTCGTCAGGCGGTTGAGCGTCCCCATCGTGACGTTGTCCGCCCCCGGATAAGGAGCCGCGGGCGGGTTGGCGAACTCGTAGGGGTGGTGCGCATACCCGTCTGCCCGAAGC
>DATNBJ010000397.1:0-10084 GCA_035572055.1 Thermoleophilaceae bacterium
TCGTTCCCCGTGGGCCAGTCGGTGGAGGTGCTGTCGCGCGCGGCTCTGGACCGTGTGCTGGCCGCCACCGACGACGCTTCGGACCGCGAGCACGTGACGCGCTACCTCTACGCGCACCACGAGGACTTCCGCATCCAGAACTTCGCGCATGAGCGCGACGTGAGCCACGTTCGCCATGTCGTGGACACGGAGGAGGACCTGCGCCGCGTGGAGGCGATCTTCGCCGCGATGGACCGCGATCACACCGCGTACGGGGTGGACGATCTGCTTCGGCTCGCCCCTGGCTAGAGTGGCTCGCCGTGCGGATAGGTGAGATCGACGTCCGCGAGCGCGTGCTCGTGGTGGCGGAGATCGGCAACAACCACGAGGGGGATTACGGGCGCGCGCGGGAGCTGGTCGCCGCCGCCGCGGAGGCCGGGGTGCCCGCCGTGAAGATGCAGACGTTCCGCACCGAGCGGTTCGTCTCCTCGGCCGATCCCGCGCGGGTGGAGCAGCTGCGGCGCTTCGAGCTGACGTTCGACCAGTTCGGCGAGCTTGCCGAGCTGGCGCACTCGCTCGGGCTGCTGTTCCTGTCGACGCCGCTCGATCTCGAGAGCGCGAACTTTCTTGCCGGCGTCGTGGACGGCTTCAAGATCGCATCGGGCGACAACGACTTCTATCCGCTGATCGAGCGGGTGGCGGCATCGGAGCTGCCGCTGGTCGTGTCGACGGGCGTGAGCGACCTTGGTCAGGTGGAGCGGACGGTGGCGGCCGTGGAGGGTGTCCGCTCGGACGCGCGGGACTCACTGGCCCTGCTGCACTGCGTGAGCGCGTATCCCGCCGACCCGTCCCAGCTGAACCTGAGGGCGATCCCCTTCCTGGCCGAGCGGTTCCCCTACGCGATCGGCTACTCCGACCACGCCCTGGGCTCGACCGCGGCACTCGCCGCCGTCGCCCTCGGCGCCCGCATCGTCGAGAAGCACTTCACGCTCGAAGGCATCGAGTCCGACTTCCGCGACCACGCGCTGTCGGCGACGCCGGCGCAGATGGGCGAGCTGGTGCGCGAGGTGGCCTCGCTGGAGCAGATGCTGGGCTCCGCGGGGAAGGAGGTCAACCCCGGCGAGGCCGGCATCAACAGCGCGATCAGGCGCTCGATAGCGGCGGCCGGCGACCTGGAGGCGGGCCGGACGCTCGCGGCCGCCGACCTGATGTGGGTGCGCCCGGGCACCGGCCTGCGCCCGGGCCACGAGTCCGAGCTGGTGGGCCGCACGCTGCGGGTCCCGAAGCGCCTCGGCGAGCTGCTGCTCGCCGAGGACGTGGACTAGCCGCCGCGCAGCGCGCGCTCGTAGATCTCGAGGTGCCGCTCGGCGGCGGCTTCCCAGGTGAAGCGGCGAGCTCGCTCGAGGCCGGCGGCTCGCAACCGTTCGCGCAGTGCCTCGTCGCCCGTGATCTGGTCGATCGCCCGCGCGATGCCGGCCGGGTCCGCCGGGTCGAACGTCAGCGCCGCGTCGCCCACCAGCTCGCCCAGGGACGCGCGCGTCGAGCTCGCCACCGGGCAGCCGCAGGCCATCGCCTCCAGCGGTGGCGAGCCGAAGCCCTCGTAGAGCGACGGGAAGACGAGCGCCTGGGCGCGGCGGTACAGGGTTGGCACGGCGTCGGCGTCCACGAAGCCGAGGTGGTGCACGCGGTCGGCCACCCCGGCGCGGCGTGCCACCTCCATCAGCGCGTTCAGGCGACCGTACGGCTGCCCTGTCAGCACCAGCGCCAGCGAGCGGTCGTCCACCATGCCCAGCGCCTCCACCAGCCGTTCGTGATTCTTGTGGCGCCAGAGATTCGCCGGATAGAAGACGTAGCGGTCCGGCAGGTCCAACGTGGCGTCCTCGCCGTCCGGCCGGAAGCGGGAGTGGTCGATGCCGAGCGGCACCACCTCGATCCGGTCGCGGTCGACACCGGCGAGCGCGGCGGCGCGGTCGCGGGAGTGCTCGCTCGAGGTGACCACCAGGGTGGCGTTGCGGGCGGCGCGGTCGTAGGCGATGCGGCGGTACTCCCGCTCGGCGCGCGAGAAGAACTCGGGCATCTCGAGGTGCTGGACGTCGAAGAGCGTGATCACGCGCGGCACCTCCACGCGCGGGATCGGGACGGTGACCGGATAGTGCAGCACGTCCAGGCCGGCGGGCACGTCGCGCGCGGTGCGACGGGGGCTCAGCGCGGCCCACGTCATGGCCGCGAGCCGGGTGGGCATCGAGTCGCCGGATCGGTACGAGCGGACCTCGTGGACCCGCACCGGCCCGGCGGCCAGCGAGGAGTACGGGCCGACCACGTGCCGGTTCGCCAGCACCACCACCTCCTCCGGCCCATGTCCCGCCGCGAACGCGCGGAGCAGGCCCCGAGCGTTCGTCTCGGAACCGCCCACGCGGCCGGGGAACAGTGTCAGCAGGCAGAAGCCGAGGCGCAGGGCGGCGATGCTAACGCGGCCTGTTACGGTGCCGCCGCGTGACGCGCTTCCTCGTAACGGGCGGCGCCGGGTTCATTGGCAGCCACGTCGCCCGCTCGCTGCTCGACGACGGCGCGGACGTCGACGTGGTGGACGACCTCTCCACCGGCTCGCTCGAGAACGTGCCGCGCGGGGCGGACTTCGTCGAGCTCGACCTCGCCGGCGGGACACCCCCCGACCGCGGCTACGACGCCGTGCTGCACCTGGCGGGCCAGTCCTCGGGGGAGAAGTCGTTCGACGACCCGCTCAGAGACCTGGACGCCAACGCCCGGGCCACGCTCGCGCTGGGACTGTGGGCGAAGGAACGCGGCGTGCCGGTGTTCCTCCACGCCAGCTCGATGGGCGTCTACGGGCAGGTGAGCGACCCGCCGGTGAGCGAGGATCGCGAGCCGCGCCCGATCTCCTACTACGGCGCCTCCAAGCTCGCCGCCGAGCACGCGCTGAGGACGCTGGACGACGAGGGCTTCCGCACCGTCTCGTTCCGCATGTTCAGCGTCTACGGGCCGGGGCAGGACCTGGCCGAGCTGCGTCAGGGCATGGTGAGCATCTACCTGACCTACATCCTGCGCGGCGAGCCGGTGGAGGTGCGCGGGAAGCTCGACCGGGTGCGCGACCTGATCTACATCGACGACGTGGTGGCCGCCTGGCGCGCGGCGCTCGGGCGCCCGGCGCGCGGGCCGCTCAACCTCGGCGCGGGCGAGCCCGTGAGCGTGCGGCAGATCATCGACGAGCTGGCCGGGTCGCCCGGCTACCCGGTGGACGAACAGGCCGGAACCCCCGGTGACCAGCACGGCCTGTGGGCCGACATCTCGCGCACCCGCGAGGCGCTGGGCTGGGAGCCGCGCACGGCGCGCGCCGACGGGCTCGCCCGGCTGGTCGCCTGGGCGCGAGACCTAGCCTAGGAACGCTTCGACGCAGGCGCCGTCCACCGGCGCCAGCGCCTCCCGCACGGCGGCTCGCGCGCGCTCCTCCCACGCCACTCGCTCGCCGCCCTCCATCGCGCTGAGCTCCTCCACGGCGGCGCGCAGCTCGGCGGGCGAGCGCGCGGCGCGGCGCAGCTCCGGGTACGGCTCGAGCTGGTCGAGGTCGAGGCCCGTCTCCGACTTGACGAACACGCACGGCACGCCGTGCGCCAGCGCCTCGTAACAGACGACCGTGTACTTGTAGAGGAGCACGTCGGCGCGCCCGAGAAGCTCCGGCATCGGGGCGGACTCGAAACTCACGTTGGGCGCCTGCGCGGCCGGCCCTAGCAGTCCGCGCACGGTGCGCTCGTCCACCGCCGGATGCAGCTTGACCAAGACGCTGAAGGCGTCGTCGCCCGCGAACGCCGCGAGCGCGGCCTCGATCAGCTCCACCGACTGGCCGGAGTCGATGCTCGTCGCCACGAGCACGCGGATGCGCTCGGCCCTCGGCGGGGCCGGAGTCTCCTCCTCCCACAGGTACTCGTGCCGCAGCGCGCAGCCAACGCGGATGGACTCCGGCGGGTACCCCTCGCTCTCGAGGATGCGCCTGAACGTCTCGCCGTTGGTGACCACACGGTCGGGCAGCGGCCGCCGCCCGAGCTCGGAGCGAGCCGGGTACATCGACAGCGCCAGGCGCGAGAAGTTCACGTTGTCGTAGCCGATCAGCCGGGTGCCGGGCGCGTGCCGGCGCCAGGCCCAGCACAACACCTGCTCCCAGCTGTGGCCCTCGTAGGGGAAGAGGACGCGCTCGGGCCGCACGCCGGCCGCCACCAGCCCGCGGACGGTGGCCTCGTACGCGAGCACGATCGCGTGCATGCGCCGCAGCGACTCCACCTGCTCGCGGGCCAGCGCGGCGACGGGCACGCCGTGCAGCTCGGCGTCCGCCGGGACGGCGGGCGCGAACCGCGCCGCGCGGACCTGGCAGTCGTCGAGGTCGCCCTGCTCCACGTACAGCTCGGGGAACAGCAGCTCCTCGCCGCTCGCCACGAGCGCGCGGGCGAGCGGCTCCACGTCCGTGCCCGGGATGAAGTGCGGCACGAACGCCACCCGCTGCCCGGCCTCGCGCAGCAGCCGCGGCAGGCTGCCGAAGTGCGGGTCGCGGTACCGGCCATCGGGCGCCACGCTGCGAGCGTCCGCCCAGGTGAAGAGCAGCGCGCCGTCGAATCCATCTCGCCGCGTCGCCCCGAGGCGCTCCAGCAGGTGTCGCCGGTAGGCCGGCGACGCGTCAAGCCCGCGGCGGGCCAGCCCCGACACGCGCGGGAGGTCGCGGACGCGCGCCGGGGAGTGTCGTGCCCACAGCTCCACCAGCCGTCCCGCCAGCGGCTCCAGAGCCGGGACCGAACGGCCGCCGCCGTGAATCCGTTCCGCCGCCGGGGCCATCCGCGCGACGCACTCGAGCAGCGCCGGGCTCGAGCAGACCACCAGCGCCGACGACAGTCCGCCGTCGATCAGCTCGCGCGCCGCCGCCAGCGCGCAGATGCGGCTGTAGAGCAGCATGAACGGGTTCTTGGCGGCCAGCTCCGACGCCCACCAGTCGAGCGAGTCGTTCGCCTCTGAGAGCTCCCCGATCCAGTCGATGTACGGCCCGCGCAGCTCCCAGGAGAAGCGCTCGACGTGCTCGCCGATCGGAAGCAGGTCCAGGGCGGCGAGCTCCTGGCGCTGCGCGCTAACTCGCCAGCCGCTGTCCTCGCCCACGTACAGCCAGTGGCGGATCCCCCGCGCCGAAGCGGCCTCGAGGGCCTTCGAAACGTCGGCTTGTGGTGCGAGCAGCAGGGTCACGAGGGCTGGAGCCTAGGGACGGCCCGCCGATAGAGTCAGCGGCCGCCTTGGACGACGCCTACTCCAGATCCGCGGTGGGGCTCGACGAGCGGCAGCTCTCCGAGTACTACGACGCCCGCTACTCCGGCGACTACATGGAGGGACAGCCCGCGCTGGAGGTGCTGCGCGTGGAGCAGCTCCTGCGCGAGGCCGGGCAGGCGCGCGGCGTGCTCGACTTCGGCTGCGGGCGCGGTGGCTGGGTGCCGCTGCTCGAGCGAACCTTTCCCGGCGCCGAGATCGTAGGGGTCGACATCTCCGCGACCGCCGTCGAGCAGGCGAGGGCCAGCTTCCCGCGCCACAGCTTCCACACCTTCGGCGGCGACCGCGTCCCGCTGCCCGACGAGAGCGTCGACCTCGTCTTCACCTACCACGTGCTGGAGCACGTGCTCGACATCGACGCGGCGGTGGCGGAGATCGGCCGCGTGCTGGCCCCGGGCGGCCGCGCCTGCGTGATCTTCCCCTGTGGCAACGCCGGCTCGCTGGAGGAGCGCATCGTGCGACGCCGCCCGGATGGAGTGGACCCGGTCAGCGGACGCTTCTTCTACGAGGATCCGAGCCACCTGCGGCGCCTCACCACCGCCCGCACGGCGGAGCTCTTCCAACAGGAGGGGATGACGCTGACGCGGGACTGGCACGCAAACCAGCTCTGGGGCGCGATCGACTGGCTGGCCCGCGTTGGGAAGCCGGCCACCGGCGAGCTGCTGAAGGACCGCCGCGCGCTTCGCCTCGCGTTCACCGTGCTCACGCCGTTCATGCAGGCGTACGCGCTCTCGCGGCCGCTCGACCGGATCCGCTCCGCGCGCGGCCCGGCGGCGAAGCTGCGCTGGACCGCGGCGCTGGCAGCGAAGGCGCTCGCGTTCCCGGTCGGCAAGGTGGTGGAGGGACTCGCGCGGCGCGAGTGGGAGCGCGACCGCGGCCGCCCGAACGGATCCGCTCAGTACCTCCTGTTCGAGAAGCGGTGAGCGGCGCAACCCCGCGGGTGAGCGTCATCACGCCCGCGCACAACTCGGAGGCCTTTCTCGGCGAGGCGCTGCGCTCCGTGGAGGCGCAGACGTATGGCGACTGGGAGGTCGTGGTGGCGGACGACGCGTCCACCGACGGCACGGCCGCTGTGGCGGAGTCGTTCGGGGCGAAGCTGGTGCGCGCCGAGCGAAATCTCGGCCCGGCGGGGGCACGCAACCTGGCGCTCGAGCACGCCGGCGGGGAGCTCGTGGTGCTGCTCGACGCCGACGACTACCTGCTGCCCACGTTCCTGGAACGCCAGGTGGCGGCATACGACGGCGGCGCGAACGTGGGCCTCGTGACCTCCGACGCGCGGATCCTCGGCCCCGAGGGCATGAGCGACGTGACCTACCGCGACCTGCATCCGCTCAGCGGCGAGCTCACGCTGAAGCGGCTGCTCGAGCGCAACCCCGTCTTCGTGAGCTCGCTGTTCCCGCGCCGGCTGATCGACGAGGTGGGTCCCTTCGACGTGGACATCAGGGGAGCTGAGGACTTCGACCTCTGGGTGAGGATCCTGGAGCGCGGCTACCGCGCGCTGGTCACGCCGGAGGCGCTCGCGGTCTACCGGCGCCACGAGAGCGCCCTGACCGCGAGCGAGGCCACGAGCGCGCGCAGCGAGCGGCTGGCGTACGAGCGGGCGCTGGCGCGCGGGCGGCTCGATCCCGCGAGCGCCCGCGTGGCGCGGCGGCGGCTTCGGCACGCGCGAGCGGTGGAGCTCCTCGCCGAGAAGCGCATGAAGCCGCGCGACGCGCCCCTGCTCGCGCGGGTGGCGATCGAGAACCCCGGGCTCTGGCCCACCTGGGCGCGCGGCGCCGCCGCCCGCGCCCGCGGCAGCCGGCGGACCTACCACTAGTGGACCGCGTGCTGATCGTCACGCCCGGCTACCTGCCGCGGCTCGGGGGAATGGAGCGCCAGGTGGCGCTGCTCGCCGGCGAGCTCCGGCGCCGCGGCTTCGGGGTGACCGTGCTGACCGAGCAGACCTACCCCGACCTGCCGCTCCGCGAGCAGCTCGACGGCGTGGACGTGGTGCGGCTGCGCACGCGCGGGCGCCGCGGCCCGCTGACGTTCGCGCTCGTGGGCGCGCAGATGGCCGCCTACCTGGTGCGCCACCGGCGCTCGTTCCGCTTCGCGGTGATCCGCACGCTCACGTTCCCCGCGCTTGTCAGCGGCCTCCTGAAGGCGCTGCGCCTGATCCGCTACCGCACGCTCGTCACGGCCGAGACGGGCGGTGATGCCGACGACGTGATCGCCCTGCGCGGCTACCGCGCCTGGAAGGCGTTCCGCTGGGTGATCTCGCGCCACGACCGGCTCAACAGCATCTGCGACGCCAACTACGAGCACTACCTCGAGCTCGGCTTCGACAGCTCCAAGCTCACCCGCATCCCGAACGGCGTGGACATGACGCCGTTCGCGACAAGCAGATACCCCGACCGGATCACGCGCTTCGCGTTCCTCGGCCGGATCGAGCGCGACAAGGGTGTGTGGGAGCTGCTGGAGGCGTTCGCCGGACTGCCGGACTGCACGCTGCTGATCGCCGGCAGCGGCGCGGAGGAGGAGGCCCTGAAGGCCGCGGCGGGCGACGGCGTGAGGTTCCTCGGACAGATCCCGTACGAGGAGCTGGGCGACTTCTTCGACCAGATCGACTGCCTCGTCCTGCCGTCGTACAGCGAGGGCATGCCGATGGCCGTGCTCGAGGCCGTGGCGCACAAGCGGGCGATCGTGGCGACCGACGTGGGCGACCTGCGCCGCCTGTTCGGCGACTCGATCTTCATCTGCGAGCCGCGCGACGCCGCCGACCTGAGGCGCGCGATGACCGGGGCGCTGGACGGGCTGGAGCGCGTGCGCTACGAGGACATCGCGCCCGAGCTGAGCATCGAGCGCGTGGCCGGCGAGATGGCCGAGATGCTCGAGCCGCCCGGCTGGAAGCGGCTCTGGCGCCACAGCTACCGGCTCGGCTTCCGCTGGCTTTTGCGCCCGCGCCCGAAGGGCCGGCGCGTGGCCCTCCAGCGCCTGCTCGTGCCGATGGACCCCTGGCGCTACTACGAGCTCGGCCGCGTGGCCGAGCGGCACTTCGACGGCGCCTGCCTCGACGTGTCGAGCCCGAAGCTGCTGATGAGCCTGCTCCAGAGAGAGGGGCGCGGCGACTGGACCGGCATCGACCTCTTCGCCCAGGAGGTGGAGAGCTGGCGGGCGCTTGACCCGAGCCTGCGCCTCGAGGTGCAGGACGCGACCAGGCTCGACTACCCCGACGAGAGCTTCGACAACGTCACCTGCATCTCGGTGATCGAGCACGTCCCCGGCGACGGCGATGCGACCGCGATGACCGAGATGTGGCGCGTGCTGAAGCCTGGCGGCACGCTTCACCTGACCACCAACGTGGATCGCGAGGCGCGCGACGTGTTCCTCGACAAGGGGATCTACGGCGAGGCCAGCGACGCGAGCGGCTTCTTCGAGCGCCGCTACAGTCCGGAGACGCTCGACGAGCGGCTGCTCCAGCTTCCGTGGGAGGTGCGGACGCGCGAGTACGCGCGCCAGAAGGACGAGGGCATCGAGGAGCGCTTCTACGCGCGCGTGCCCTGGTCGTACCTGTACGGCGCCCTCCTGCGCTTCCGCTGCCCGCGCAACTTCGAGGTAGGGCCGGCGTTCCAAGATCGCGGCGCCGTGTACCTGGAACTGCGAAAGCCCCGCTAGCCTGCGCCGTCGTGTCTGACCTACGTGTAGCCGTCTGCGGCTCCGGCATGCGCAGCCGCAGCGTCTGGCAGCGCCATCTGATCGAGCAGGACGGGTTCGAGCTCGTCGGCGTCCAGGACCCGAGCGAGGAGAGCCTCGCCGAGGCGGCCGAGGGCGTGCCCACGTTCGCCGAGCTCGACGCGATGCTCGACGCCACGCGCCCGGACGCCCTGCTCGTGTGCCCGATCATCGCCGCCCACGTGAGCGCCGCCGAGGCCGGGCTGGCCGCCGGCTGCCACGTGCTCGTGGAGAAGCCGCTGGCCGTGAGCACCGCCGACGGCGCGCGCCTGGTGGAGCAGGCCGAGGCCAAGCGCCTGCGCCTCGGCGTCGTGCAGAACTGGCGCACGAAGAGCGTCGGCCAGGCGCTGCACAGAGCCGTGGCCGGAGGTGCGATCGGCGAGGTCTCCCACGTCTTCTTCCGCTACCTCCGCGACCGCGAGCTGCCCCACCTCCCGGACTACCTGTTCGAGGAGGAGGACCCGATCCTCTACGCGATGTCGATCCACCACTTCGACCTGTTCCGCTACGCGCTCGGGCAGGACTTCGTGTCGGTGCAGGGCCACGCCACCACGCCCGCCTGGAGCCGCTACAGGCACGCCTCGCTGCTCCAGCTCTGGATGGAGATGGAGCGCGGCGCGGTGGTCAGCTACGCGGCCACGTTCTCGTCGCGGAACGCCCATCTTCCCCTGGAAAGCCTGCAAATCGAGGGCGAGAAGGGCACGCTCCACAACGAGAGCCAGTACTGCGAGCCGCCGCTGCTGCTGTCCCGCCGCGGCGACGACGAGCCGATCGACCTCACGAAGGATGTGGCCGCGCGTGACCAGCGGTCCCAGTACGAGCTGGGCGACATCGCGATCCTGGAAAACTTCCGCCGGTCCGTGGTCAACGGCGAGCCGCTGATCGCGGACGCGCGCGACAACCTCGGCACGCTCGCCGTGATCGACGCCGCGCGCGAGTGCCTGCGCAGCGGCGAGGCCGTGGCCGTCGCCCGTCCCGATGCCATCCTCGAAAGGAGCTGAGCCGTCCCACCATGCCGAACTGGACCGAGACCGCGCCCGTAACCGAAGTCGCCTGCCCCCTGGGATGCACCGAGGGCGAG
>DATNBJ010000398.1:0-8154 GCA_035572055.1 Thermoleophilaceae bacterium
GAGCACCTGCGCGAGCTGGTCCGCCTTGCCAAGGGTGGTGTTGGCCGTCTGCAGCGTGCCGGGCAGGAGCTGGAGCGTCTCCTGGAGCTTCTGGTCCTCGGCCGCGATCGCCTGGAAGTTCGCGTTCGAGGAGTCGACGAACTGGGAGAGCTGCGCGTCGCGCTGCCCGAGCGCGTTGGTGAGCAGCTGGAAGTTGTGGATCACGCGCTGAAGGTTCTGGCGGCGCTTCGAGAGGAGGCTCGTGATCTCCGCCGTGTAGCGCGAGGTCGGCTCGAAGCGCTTGAACGTGGCGCGCAGGTCGCGCGACGCCTGGTCGCTGCCGAGCGCCTGGCCACCGGCGCCGAGCAGGATCTCGAGGTACGAGCGGCTGTCCGAGTCGAGGCTCGACAGGATCTCGTCGAGGTTCACGTCGGGCAGCGTGTTCGCCACCGGCAGCGTGCCGCCGTCGGCCACCGAGCCGGCCGACTTGTTACCCGGGTCCATCTCGATGTACATGTCCTTCAGGCCGGTCTTGGGACGCAGCAGCAGCGTGGCGTCGTGGTAGACCGGCTTGTACTTCTCCTTGATCTTCATCTGCACGACGGCCACGCCGTTCTGCAGCTTCACGCTGCCGATGTTCCCGATCGAGACGCCCGCGATGTTCACGGTCTGCCCCTGCCCGGGCACCACGGCCTGCGCCGTCGAGAACTCGGCGTTCACCGTGTAGAAGCTCTCGCCGCCGGGCACCCAGCCGGGCAGCACGAGCCGCTCGTGGGCCAGGATGTAGACGGACACGCCCGCCGCGACGATGAACAGGAAGATGATCGCGAGGAAGTCGCGCATGTGCTTGCGGATCGCGTGCCTCATGGCCCCGGTCCGATCACGGCGCTGTCCAGATTCGGGATCTGGTTCTTGTAACAGGCGACGTCCGACCGCTTCGGCGGGTTCTTGGCCGGGCGCTTCGGCTGGGTGCCGAGCGGCTTCGCCGAGGCGTTGCCGTAGAGGATCCCCGACGGCGAGCTGCCGCTGTTGACGGGGTTCGAGCCGCCACCGGCCTGGAAGCGGGTGAAGATGCCGTTGCCGTCGAAGTTCTGCGACTCGCCGGACAGCCCGACCATCGCCTGCCAGGCCTCCTTGTAGTTGGCGATGCCGGTGCTGAAGAGGTCGTGTATCGGCAGGTCGCCCGTCGGCAGGACCACGTTGATGAAGCAGCGGTTCAGCAGGTCGAGCTGCGGGACGAGCTTCAGCGCCTCGTCGGTGAGGCCGGCCAGGTCGGCTGTCGCGGGCCGCAGGTCGTTCACGAGGCCCTGGAGCTCGTCGGGCGACACGAGCTGCCGCGCCTGGGCGATCCACGGGAACGACGCGTCGATCGTCGGGGCGGTCTCGCGGACGCCCGGCAGGATCTCGCGGGCCCAGGCGCGCGTCGGCGGGAACGAGGCGTCGAGCGCGACGAAGGTCGAGTTCGCCTTGGTCAGCACCGGCCCGAGCAGCGCCACCGACTGCCGCAGGTTGTCCTGCTGGTCCGCGAACGCCTTCACCGTGCGGTTGAAGTTCGTGACGAAGTCCTGCAGCACCGCCTCGTTGTTGTTGAGCGCCGCCGACACCTTCTGCGTGCCCTTCACGAGCTTCGCGATGTCGTGGATGTCGACGCCCAGCAGCGCCTGGTTCACGAGGGCGGTGCCCCTGAGCGCCTGCGGCGAGTAGTCGAGCGACTTGTTCAGCGCCTGACCGGCGGTGAGGCCCTGCACCTCGGGCACCTGGTCCGCGTCCTCGCCGGGCTGCGGCTTGCCGTCGATCGCGTCGCCGTAGCCCTTGAGCAGCTTCTGGAGGCTCGCGCGGGTGTCCGACTGGAGCGAGCTGAACACCTGGTCGATCTGCACCGCGGTGCTGGTCTGCGTGACCGGGATCGTGCCGCCGGAGTGCAGGCTCTCCCCGGACGGGCTGCCGGGCGAGACCTGCACGAAGAAGTTGCCCTCGAGGAACAGCTTGGGCCGGATCGCGACCGTCGCGTCCTTGTGGATCGGCAGGCCCTTGTTCTCGATCTGCATCGTCACGAGCGCCGCGCCTGTGGGCGTGCCGTTCGCGTCCCTGTAAGCGGAGATGCTCTTGACCTTGCCCACGTCCACGCCCGCGATCCGCACGCTCGAGCTGGGCCGCAGGTTGCTTGCGTTCGCGAAGACCGCCTTGAGCTGGTAGTGCGAGGTCACGAACGGCACGTGCTTGGCGAAGGCGAAGTAGGTGCCCACGACGATCACCACGATCGCGATGAGCCCGGCCTTGAACGGGCTCATGCCCGTGTGCCGGCGCGCCATCAGCCCTGTCCCTTCACTTGGCCCGCCGTCCTCGTGCCCTGGTTGCCCGCGGGGCTCCCGATCACGGTCTGGCCCACCGTGTACGGCTCGTTGCCGGCCTCGCACTCCTTCTCCTGGCCCGGGGCGGCGGTGTTCGGGTACGGGTTGCTGTGCAGGTGGTTGGCCGACGGCTTGGTGCCGCCGCCGTTGGCGGGCGCGCTGGACGGGAAGCCCTCGTTGTTCGGGCCGGGCGGGGTGATCACCTGGATGAACCGCTGCCAGGTGCCGTTCGCGTCGCCGACCGAGAGCAGGTCCGCGACGTTGCGCAGGTAGAGCGTCACGTAGTTGCACGTGGTCTGGGCCGGCGTCACGAAGTCAAGGGTCGGCTTGAGGGACTGCACCGTGTGCGTGAGCCGCTCGAGGCCCTTCGGCACGAGCGGGTCGGTGGAGAACCGCTGCACGGCACGGAAGACGTCCTCGAGCTGCTTGTTCATCGCCACCGTCCGCGGCAGGTTCTTCGCGCCGGCCGCGAAGGCGTCGCCGAGCTGCGGCGCCGCCTTCGGCAGCGTGGCCACGCCCGGCCGCAGCTCCGCCATGAACGCGGTGAGGTTGCGGATGAACGGGCGCTGCTTCGGCAGCTCGGCGGTCACCGTGTCGAGCGTCGGCGGCCCCTTCGAGATCGTCTCCTGGATGAATGGGGCCACCCCCGCCAGGGCCGTGAACGTTGTGTCCAGGTTCACGAACAGGTCGGCCTGGTCCTGGCTCACCGGCGCCACCTCGGTGGCGGCGCGTTCGAGCGCCGGGAAGAAGCGCTTCAGCTGGGTGTCCCGGGAGGACAGGTTCTCGGCCACGGGCTGGAGGTCGGTGAGCAGCGGGCGGAAGGCGACGATCGCCTCGTTGAGGTCATTGCCGCGGCCCGTGAGCCCGTCGCCGAAGCCCTTCAGCCCCTCCTGCGAGCCGGTGCGCGTGGGCTCGTCGAACATGCTGAGGAACTCGTCGATCTCCACGGGCTCCGGCTTGGCCTGCGCCAGCGGGATCGTGGCCCCCGCGGCATAGCCGGACTGCGACTGGCCCGGGGTGATCTCCACGTACTTCAGGCCGAGGGCCGAGCGCGGCCGCACGATCAGAGTGGAGTCGCGCGGCAGCGGATACACCCGCTTCTCGAGCTTCATCGAGATCACGGCGCTCACGCTGCCGTCGCTGTGGCGCACCGGCTGGATGTCGGTGACGGCGCCCACGCGCTCGCCGCCGATCCGCACGTCGTTGTTCTTCACGAGGTTGGCGCCGCTCGGCAGCTCGGCCTTCAGGTTGTAGGTGGGCACGAACGGCAGGCCGTTGTTCGCGTTGTAGGCGAGGAAGACAGCCACGAGCGTCACCAGAACGGTCACCGCCCCGATCAGTACCGGGCTTCCTGTGAGTGCCGCTGCTCCGCGCCTCTGCATCAGTTCCCCAGGAGGTACTTGAGGACGGGGTCACCACTGCCGAGGGCCTGCGAGCTGCCGCTGCCGGCGCCCTGCTGGACGCGCTGGATGGCCGAGTCGTGCTCCGCGTTCAGCGTCGAGCCGGACGGCGAGGAGGAGAACGAGAGGATCCGCGACAGCAGGCTCTTGCTGGGCGGCGTCCCGTGGTCCTTCGCGCCGGCGCTCGCCGCGGCGGCGCTCGAGCTGGCGCTCTCATCCGCCCACTTGGCGCTGCAGCTCGGGCTGACGATGGCGGCGGCCTGGTAGGTCGCGCACGTGTTCACGATGAGCGCGGCCCGGAGGTAGTGGCTCACCGAGTCGAACCCGTTGATGGCGGTCATCGTGTAGAAGATGTTGTCCATGAACAGGTTGATCCCGTTGGTGTCCTTGAGGCTCTTCGTGAGCTTGTCGAGGTTCACCGAGACGGGGTTCGCGTAGGTGCCGAACCGCCGTAGGTCGTTCACCACCGGCCGCGCCGCCGTGAGCGCCGGACGGCCCACGTCGGTGGCGTTCCCGAGCGACTCGAGGGCCGGAATCGAGGCCTGGGAGAAGGGGCCGAGCTCCTCGATGAACTTGTTGATCCCGGGCGCGGCCCTGCCCAGATCGGTGACCACCGGCGTCATCTGATCCGCCAGCCCGCCCAGGTCGCGGAGCGTGGGGTTGAGCTGGCGCAGGAAGGCGGGGAAGCGCTCGATCGAGGCCTGGATGTCGCCCGCCCGCGCGGCGGTGGCCTGGTTCGTCTTGTTCGCCTGCACGATGAAGTTGGCGAACTGCTCACGCTTCGCGGCGAGCGGACCGAGCACCTGGTCCGAGCTCTGCGCCAGGTTCGCCAGCGTCTTGTTCTGGCCGGCGAGGATCGCCAGCACCTTGTCGGTCTCGGCGAGCGCCGGGTTGGCCCGGTGGATCACGTCGTTCAGGTCCGCGCCGCGACCGGCCAGGCCGGCGCCGAACTCGTTGAGCACGATCGCGAGTCGCTGGCGGATCGGCTCGCGGTAGATGTCGTTGATCTCGTCGATGTCCACCGGCGAGCTGGTGTTCTGCACCGGGAGCAGGTGCTGGCCGGCGCCCTCCTGGCCGTCCGGGATCGTCCGCAGCTTCGGCTGGTTGAAGGTGCCCGGCGTGCAGTCCGCGAACGTCTCGCCGATCAGCGACTGCGGCCGGATCGTGCAGTGGGCGTCGGCGTGGAAGGGCGCGAAGCCGTCCTTGTCGATGCTCAGGACGACAGCCGCCTTCTTGTCGGGCGTCACGTCGAGCGAGTCGACCTTGCCCACCTTGGCCCCGGCGATCTTCACGTCCTCGCCCGGCACCAGGCGCACGAAGTCGAAGATCGCGCGCACCTTGTAGCCGCCGCCGCCGCCGTCGCCGCCCGCTGCAATGCCGAACACCAGCACCAGCGGCACCGCGATCAGTAGCAGCGCCATGGCGACGATCCGCCTCATGGGCCGGGCGGAACCGCGCTCGGGTTGCAGCCGAGCTGGCTCAGGTCGAGGAACGGGTTGGACCCGTCGGCCGACGGCTGGGTCGCGCTGCCGGGACAGCGGTTGGAAACGTGCTGCTCGAGCCCGGCGAGGCGCTGGTCGTCCGGGACCGCGGTGAGGAACGAGCCGCTCGCGTTCTTCGAGAACGTGAACTTGTTGAAGATCGGCTGGACGCGCGCGTAGTGCCCGTTGCCGTCATAGGGGCTGGCGGACTGGCCGTAGCGCGTCAGCCAGCCGGTGAGCTCGGGCGAGTACGGGCGGATGTAGTCGATCACGGGCTGGCTCTTCTGGAGCGCCTGGATCGTGCGCGGGAAGTCGTGCTTCGCCAGGTTCGTGAGCTGCGGCTGCTTGCCGAGCAGCTCGATCAGGTCGTTGTTCGCGCCGGGCGCCCGAATGAGCTGGCTGAGGTCGCGGATCGTCGGATCGGCGTCGCGCAGGAGCGGCCGCAGCTGGGCGAAGAACGGAGCCAGCTTCTTCGTGGCCGGCTTCGACTCGTTCACCAGCACGTCGAGGTCGTCGAGCGTGCCGTGGAGGTCGCGGAAGGTCTTCGTCCCGTTCTGCAGAGTGTCCGGCAGCACGCCCAGGGCCTGCGACAGCGACTGGTTCTCGTCCCCGATGGCGCGCGTGAACGCGTTCGCGTTCGCCACGAGCTCGGACAGGTCCGTGGAGCGCGAGGCGAGCGTGGTGACCACGCCCGACGTGTCGGTCACGAAGCGGTTGAACTCCGCCTGGTCGCTCGCCAGCTCGGCGGTGAGCTGCGAGGTGGTGGACAGCGCCGGGGACAGGTACTTCAGGCTCTCGTTCGCCTGCTGGCCCTTGCCGTCGAGGTTCGCGGCGCTGCCGCGGATGATCTCCTCGAGGCCCTTCCGGCTCGGCTCGTCGAGGGAGTTGAGGATCGAGTCGAGGTCGACCGCCGACTGGGTCTTGGCGGCGGGGATCGTGCCGCCGTCCGGGATCGGGTTCTCCTCCGACGGGCCGAGCTGCAGCGAGACGTAGCGGTTGGCGATCCCCGAGAGCGAGTTGACGCGGATCGTGGCCTGCGTGCCCTCGTGGAGCGGCGAGAAGTCGCCGTCCACCGTGAACTTCACGCGCGCGAGGCCGTTCGGCGCGAGCGAGATGCTCTTGACCTTGCCCACCTGGCGGCCGCCGATCTCCACCAGGTTGCCGTTCACGAGCTGGCTGGCGCTCTGGAACTCGGCGGTGACCTCGTACGGGCCCTTGCCGCCGAACATGAGCAGGGCCACGAGGCCGATCGCGGCGACCACCGCGACGACCGCTATCGAGCGCGTGAGAGTGGAGCCCGCCTCCCCGCGCCCCCTCCTGACGGGGGTGTTAGTTGGGGAATTCGGGAAGGCCAAGCGCGAGTCTCATTGTGCGGGCGCCTCCCGTTGCGCCCAGTGTGTAGCGGCCTGGCGCGTCCTCGCGCCAGCGTCCTTGGAACAAGCCGGTCACTCCATCCCGAGCGGGCCCTTGGCCTCGCCAGAGAGGAATTGCCGGACGAACTGGTTGTCTGAGTTGAACAGCTCCTCGGCCGGGCCGGACTCAACGATCCGCCCCTTCCAGAGGATCGCGATGTACTCGGCCACCCTGCGGGCCGACATGATGTCGTGCGTGATCACGACGTAGCAGCCGCCGTTCTCCTCGTGGATCTCCTTGATGAGCTCGCAGAGGAGGGCGGTGCGGACCGGGTCGAGACCCGAGTCCGGCTCGTCGAAGAGCACGATCTGGGGGTCGAGGACCAGAGCACGCGCGAAGCCTGCCCGCTTGCGCATGCCGCCCGACAGCTCGTTCGGCATCTTGTCGCCGGCGCCCGCAAGGCCGACTTCCCTCAGCCGGCGGTTGCAGATCTCGGCGATCTCGTCCTCGCCCTTGTCCGTGTGCTGCCTGAGCGGGAACGCCACGTTGTCGTAGAGGTTCATCGAGCCGAACAGCGCGCCGTCCTGGAAGAGCACGCCGAACTTCTTGCGCATCTCGAACAGGTCGTCGTCGGCCATGTTCGGGACCGACTCGCCGTGCACGAGGACGTCGCCCTCGTCCGGGTACAGCAGGCCGACCATGTGCTTGATGCAGACCGACTTGCCCGTGCCGGACGGGCCCAGGATCATCGAGATCTGGTTGTCGGGGATGCCGAGGTTGAGGCCGTTCAGGATCGTGTTGCGGCCGAACGACTTCTTGACGTCGATGAACTCGATCGCGTCGATCGATCCGTGGTCCCGCTTGGCACCGGTGTGCCAGCGGTACTCCTCATCGCCGTCGTAGTTCTCCGGGTAGTCGTAGGCGGGCTCGTCGGCGGGATTCGACACCGCCTGCGAACCGCCGTCGTCCTCCTCCGGCGGCCACTCTTCCCTGCGTTCCTGCTCCTCAGCCAAGTTCTCTCCCTTTCCTCTTCGCTCAGCCGCCTATCGGCGCTCTTGGATTCGCTCCCCAGAACACCTCTGTGCCGAGCATCCCCACCAGGTGCACCATCACCGTGTTGAGCACCATGGACTTCGCGGTGGCGGTTCCGACCCCGACCGGGCCGCCGCTCGCCGTGTATCCGTAATAGGTACCAACTATCACGATGACGGTAGCCATCGCCATGCCCTTGATCAGGCTGTATAAGAGGTCGGGCGGGTTCTGGAACATCCAGAAGATCAGGAAGAAGCCGCCCGAGGACACTTCTCCGATCTGCTGTACGACGGCCAGGTAGGACGCGAAGAAGCCCGCTCCCACCGCTGCCAGGTACATGAACGGCAGCACCATGAAGCTCGCGAGCAGGCGCGTGGCGCAGAGGAAGGTCATCGAGCTGATGCCCATCACCTCGAGGGCGTCGATCTCCTCCGTGATCCGCATCGCGCCGATCTCGGCCACGAGGCCGGTGCCCACCTTCGCGGCCATCATGTAGCCGAACGCGTAGGGCATGATCTCGCGCAGGTCGCACCAGGCCGAGAAGACGCCCGCGTAGGC
>DATNBJ010000399.1:0-5683 GCA_035572055.1 Thermoleophilaceae bacterium
GCTGCCCGTGGCGGTGCGCGAGGTGCGCAACCTGCTCCAGGCTCCGGCGCCCGCCGCGCTCGAGTAGTCCGCCCCGCTACGCCGAGCTGAGCGTGTAGGCGCCCGGATCGAGCTTCGCGGTCCGGCGACGGTAGGCGGCGAACACCCACGGCCACTGGTTCGGGTCGTTGCCGTTCTCGTCCACGTACCAGTTGGTGCAGCCGGTGTGCCAGACGGTGCGCGCCAGCGCCTCGCGCAGCTCGCGGTCGAACGCCTCGGCGGCGGCACGGGTCACCTCGACCCGCTGAGCGTCGCGCCTCTCCAGCTCCTCGAGCGCCGAGATCACGTGGTTCACGCCGGCCTCGATCGCGTAGATCACCGAGGTGGCGCCGCCGTTCGTGTTCGGGCCGTACAGCAGGAACATGTTCGGAAACCCCGGCACGCTGAGCCCCAGATACGCGCGCGGGACGTCGCCCCACTCCTGCTCGAGCGTCCTGCCGCCCGGGCCCACGATCTCCATCGGCGCCACGAAGCCGTGCGTCTTGAAGCCGGTGGCCAGCACGATCACGTCGGCGGGGCGCTCGCGGCCGTCCTCCGTGCGCACGGCGTTCTGCGTGATCGCCTCGACGCCGTCGGTGATCAGCTCGACGTTGGGCTTGGTCAGCGTCGGATACCAATCGTCGGTGAGCATCATCCGCTTGCAGCCCACCTTGTCGGTCGGCGTGACCTTGCGGCGCAGCTCCGGGTCCTTGATCGCGCTGTTGATCTGCCGCGTGCCGACCGCCTTGAACACGGGCAGGATCCACGACCGCCTGGTGAGCGCCGACGTGGCGAACTCCATGAACGCGAACACGGCCGCGCGGTCGGCGCGCTGGATCACCGGGAAGCGCTCGAACAGCCGCTGCGTGCGCTCCCTGTAGGGAAAGTCCATCTTCGGCAGCGTCCAGCCGGGCGAGCGCTGGTAGATGTCGATGTGCCCGACCTGTGGCTGGATCGACGGCACGGTCTGGATCGCGCTACAGCCGGTGCCGATCACAGCGACCCGCTTGCCGCTGAGCTCCACGTCGTGGCGCCACTGGGCGGTGTGGAACAGCGGCCCGTCGAAGTCGTCGAGCCCGGAGATGCGCGGCACCTGAGGCACCGACAGCTGCCCGCAGGCCGTCAGCAGCAGGTCGGCCTCGTGCGTGCCCGCGCTCGTCTCGAGCGTCCACTTGCCGCGCTCGTCGTTCCAGCGCGCGGCGGTGACCTCCGTGCCCGTCCGGATCTGGTCCATCACGCCGTGGCGGCGGGCCACGTCCTCGACGTACGCCTGGATCTCGGCCTGGGTCGCGTAGCGGCGCGACCAGCGCGGGTTCGGCGCGAACGAGAACTCGTACAGGTGCGAGGGCACGTCGCAGGACGCGCCCGGGTAGGTGTTGTGGTGCCACACGCCGCCGATGCGCTCGCCGCGCTCGAACACGGTCACGTCGCGATGGCCGGCACGCGCGAGCATCACGGCGGCGCCAACGCCCGCGAATCCCCCACCGACAACAGCGACCGAACGGGCCATGGGCAAAAGCTACTTCAAGCGCCGCACACGGCGGTGATCGCGCGGGTCGCGCGAACGCGTGGACGCGTACCGCTGTCGCGGACCGAGCTGCTGGGCTGCTCGATCAAGTGGCTTCGGTAGAGAGGAGTCTTTCGAGGGATTCGCGCAGGTCGCCGCGGTCCGGCGTGGGCGAGTAGCGACCGTCGGGTAGCCGGTAAACCCGGCAGGTCAGGCCGATCGGATCGCCCTCAGGTGGGGTAAATGCGTCCACTCCATCGACGCGAATCGTGGGCGATCCAGGAAATTTCTCCTTTAGTGCCTGCTCATCCGTGTCGATGCTTCGTCTGTGGACCGGCTCGTCCTCCCGTCCGAGCTCCCTCAGGACCTCGCGAAGCTCAGCGAGCGCCTCGTCGTGCGACGGGCAGCCCTCCCAGTAGAGAAGCTCGATCACGGCCCCGATGCTAGGGGGCGCGAGTGAACATAACCGCCGCCCCCGTCCACCCCACGCAGGGCACCTTCCGCCACGAGGCGCTCTTCTACTCGGACCCCGAGCAGCTCGCGACCGGCGCCGGCTGGTTCGTCCGCGAGGGCCTGGCCGCCCGCGAGCCCGTGCTGGTCATGGCGCTGGCCCAGAGCATCAGTCTTCTGCGCGCCGAGCTGGGCGCTGACGCCGAGCGCGTGCTGTTCGCGGACGTGGCCGAGGTCGGATCGAACCCCGCGCGGCTGATACCCGCCTGGCGCGGCTTCGTGAAGGAGCACGGCGGCACCGGGCGACCGCTACGCGGCGTCGGTGAGCCGATCTGGTGCACCCGCAGCGCCGAGGAGCTCGTCGAGTGCCAGCGGCACGAGTCGCTGCTGAACATCGCCTTTGCCGACACGCCGTTCCTCTCGCTTCTCTGCCTCTACGACACCGACTCGCTCGACCCGTCGGTGATTGCCGAGGCCATGCGCAGCCACCCCACGATCGTCGAGCGCGGCATTCGTCGTGACAGCCGTGCCTACACCGGCCTCGAGGAGGCCGGTGAGCCGTCGAACCGCGGGCTGTCCGAGCCGCCGCCGCACGCGCACGAGCTCAGCTTCCAGCGCGACACCCTCGACGAGCTGCGGCGCTTCGTGGGCCAGCGCGCCGCCGAGGGCGGGATGAGCGTGGAGCGCCGCAGCGACCTCGTGCTCGCCGTCAACGAGCTCGCCACCAACAGCATCACCCACGGCGGTGGCGGCGGGCTCGTCCACATCTGGGAAGAGGGCGAGATGGTGGTGGCCGAGGTCCGCGACCACGGCCACTTCAACGACCCGCTCGCGGGCAGCCGGCAGCCCGCGCTCGACCAGGACCTGGGCCGCGGCCTGTGGCTGGTGAACCAGCTCTGCGACCTGATTCAGATGCGCTCGTCCGACACCGGCAGCGTCGTGCGCATCCACATGCGCCGCTAGCCCTGCTTCATCGTCGTGGCCGTCGACCGGCCCTCGTACTCCGCCGATGCCGCGGCGGTGGCCACGTCGCGCGGGTAGGTCTGCCGCGCCCGCAGCAGGATCCAGCCGGCCACCGCCAGGGCGATCAGCATCAGGATGAAGCTGACCTGCAGCCCGCGAGCCACGCCCGGCTCGATTCCGCCCGGCTTGGTGCCGAGCGGCGCCTGCTTCGGGGCGATGCCGGCCACGAGGTCCGCGATGGCGCCGAACAGCAGCGGCGCGATCGCCTGGCCGACCGTGCGCAAGACCGTGCGCACGCTCTCGGCCCGTCCCCATAACCCCGGCGGCATGATGTCGAGCCGCGCGGCGTCGAGCGGAGGGTTCGCGGCCGACAGCGCGGCCGCGCCCGCCATGTAGAACCAGATCGCAGGCGTGAGCGAGGTGTTGATGATCCCGATCAGGATCAGCACGGCAGCGACGATGTAGGACACCGACGGCACCCACACGCGCGCGTTGATCACTCCATGGCGCAGCAGCCAGTCGGTGACGGGACCGCTCGCGAGCGTCCCGATCAGCGCGCCTACGACGATCAGGCCGAGCACGCCCGTCGCCGTCGTCTGACTCGCGTGGTAGTGCCCACGCACGAACACCACCGCGAACGTGGACAGGCCGGCCAGGAAGAAGTAGCCGAGCGCGGACGACACGATCATGATCACGTTCGTCTGCACACGCAGCACGTAGCGCACGGCCTGGCGAAGCGGCATCCGGGCGGGGTCCTGGCGCAGCACCAGCTCCGGATCGGCCTCCACGCCATGGCGCTGAACTGCCTCGCGGGCGAGCTCGTCGTCGCGGACCGGCTCCTCATCGTCCTCGGGGGCGGGGCCATAGTCGCGCGAGGGCTGGCTCAGGTCGATCGCGCCTCGCTCCAGGCGGCTCGTGCCGCCGCGCTCGGGCTCGGGGATCGTCTTCCACAGCTCACGTGCGAGCCAGAAGCCGGGAATGGCGAGCACGAAGAACGCCCAGCGCCACGACAGGATCCCCGCGATCGTGCCGCTCACGATGAAGCCGATGGCCGTGCCCGCGATCTCACCGCCGAGGATGTAGCCGTAGACGACGACGCGCTCGCGGACCGGGAAGAAATCACCCGTGAGCGAGGCGATCGCCGGACCCGCCGTGGCCGCCACGGCGCCGAGCGCGAGACGGGTCAGGAGAAGGTGGCCGTAGGAGCCCGCCAGCCCGCTCCAGAAGGTGGCCGCACTCCAGAGCACGATGCTGATCGCGAGCATCTTCACGCGCGCGGTGCGGTCCACCAGCATGCCGACCGGGATCGCGGCGAGGGCGCCCACGATCAGCGACACCGAGTTGAGCAGGCCCACCTCTGTGTTGCCGATGTGGAGGTCCGGCTCGAGCTGGGCAGCGACCGCGCCGACGGTCGAGGCGTCCGCCGTGTTCAGCGCCAGGACGGCGCCGAACAGCAGGATCACGCGCGCGCGAGCCGGACCGCCGACGGCCTCGACCACGCGGGCGTTCACCCGGCCGGCTCCCCAGCGCGTGAGCGAGTACAGGCTCGCCGCGATGCGCTTCGAGGCTTGTCCGATCCAGCGGCCGACTTCCATCGAGCTTAGCTTGGCGACCGCGCCGGAGACGTGCTTGCCGACCCTCTCTGTGAGGCTCTGCAGTGCGGAAATCCGGGTTGGCACCCCTGCCGCGGCACGCTAGTATACAAGTATGCCCGGGCAGCTGATTTCGCTTGCGGAGAGGCGGAGCGGGGTTCCCGCACGTACTCAGGTCTACGCCACGCTGCGTGACGCGATCATCCGTGCAGAGCTTCCGCCGGGCCGCAAGTTGTCCGAGAACGAGCTGGCGACATGGCTCGGTGTAAGCCGCACTCCCATCCGCGAGGCCCTCGTGCGACTTCGTGACGAGCGACTCGTCGCGATCGTGCCCCAGCTCGGCACGTTCGTCTCCTACATCAGCCCCCAGGCTGTGTCGGACGCAAGCTTCATCCGCGAGGCGCTCGAGTGCGCGGCGATCCGGCAGACCGCCGTGCTCGCCACCGAGGACGACATCGCGTCGCTCGAGGAGAACCTGCGCGCGCAGGAGCGCGCCGGCGAGCGCGGTGACTTCGACACCTTCTACGTCCTCGACGAGGACTTCCACCGTGTGCTCTGCGACCTGAGCGGCCACGCCACGGTCTGGGCCGTCAGCCAGCGCGCGAAGGGCCACCTGAACCGCATCCGCCGGTTGTCGATCCCGATGCCGACCTACATCGGCGAGATGATCGCCGAGCACCGCGACGTCGTCGCGGCCGTGGCCGAGCACGACCCGGATCTGGCCGAGGAGCGTCTCCGCCACCACCTCCGCATGGTGCTGCGCGAGATCCCGCAGATCCGGTCCGAGAACCCCGACTACTTCGAGGAGCCGTAATGACCGTCGCGATCCCCGCGGCCCAGCGCATGGACCTGGAGCGCTATGGGCTGATGACCCTGATCCGCGAGCTCGAGACCGAGGCCGAGCGCCAGTACAAGCTCGCCCGCATCGGTGGCTACTGCCATCTCTCCTCCGGGCAGGAGGCGATCACGGTCGCCGCTGCGCAGGCCCTGCAGCACGAGGACCTCCTGGTGACCGGCTACCGCTGCCACGGCTTTGCGCTGGCGCGCGGCGTGTCGCCCGAGGCTGTGATGGCCGAGCTCTTCGGGCGCTCTTCCGGCTGCGCGCACGGGCGCGGCGGCTCGATGCACCTGCTCGATGCCTCGCGCGGCTTCT
>DATNBJ010000400.1:0-6774 GCA_035572055.1 Thermoleophilaceae bacterium
GAGTTTCCCGCCGACGACGATCCGCTCCGGGTTGAGCTGATTGCACAGTGCGGCCACCACGCCTCCGACGATCCGGGCCGCATCGGCGATGACGCGCTGGCAGGCGGGGTCTCCGTCCCGCGCGAGCGCCACCAGGTCCTCGATGGTGAGGTTGTCACCATGCGAGGGACGTAGAAGTTCGATCACCGCGTTCGCCCCCGCGTAGGTCTCGAGGCAGCCCCGGTTGCCGCAGCGGCAGATCGGGCCCTGCTCGTTGACCATCACGTGACCGATCTCGCCGGCGGTGCCGCGCGAGCCGCGGTGGAGGCGGCCGCCGATCACCAGGCCGCCGCCGATGCCCGAGGAGAGCATCAGGTAGACCATCTCCGAGGCGTCGCGCCCCGCGCCGAGCACCGACTCGGCCAGCGCGCCGAGGTTCGCGTCGTTGTCGATGTGCACCGGCAGTCCGAGGCGGCCCTCGAGCTCGCCGGCCACGTCGAGGCCCACCCAGCCGGGCATGATCGTGGTCGACCCGAGCGTGCCGGTGTCCTGGTCGATCGGGCCGGACACGGCCACGCCGGCGCCGAGCAGGCGGTCGCGGTCGATGCCGGACTGCTCGACCACCTTGTTCGCGAGGTCGGTGGCCACATCGAGGCACGCGGCGGCGTCGTGGTCCACGTCGAGCTCCCGGCCGGCCTCCGCCAGGATGCGGTGGTCGAGCTCGGCCAGGGCCACGCGCACGAAGCCGTGGTCGAAGTGGATGCCGAGCACCGCGCCCGCGCCGGGGTTGAGCTTGAGGAGCACTGGCGGCCTGCCCCCGCGCGAGCTGGCGGGATCGCGGCCGTTCGTGCTTTCAACGATCAGCCCGGCGCTGTGCAGGTCGCCGACCAGGCTGGAGACGGTCGAGCGTGCCAGCCCGGTCTGGCGCGAGATCTCCGCCCTGCTCACGGAACCGCGTTCCCGCACGGTTTCGAGCACGCGCAGGCGGTTCAGCTCGCGAAGGGAGCTCAGGGAGCCGGAATGAGCCGGGGACACGACAGGCGCGACTCTCTCCGATCGGGCTGGGTTTTGTCAAGTCCCGGCAGAAATTCTTGCTGTTAAGCCATTGTTGTGTTCAGACAAAGAACAAACCCCGGCCGAAAAGCTCTGCAACACGCCCTTCTAAAGCGTTGATAATTCGTAACCCGGCTGAAGTGCGCCCCTTTGCAGAGGCTTCGCAGGGGCATCCACGCATGCCGCCGCCAGATGTGCTTTTCTGTGCGGCGTTATCTGCCGAGTCCCCGGCGTTCCGGCGTCGGGGAGCGGGGGAACCAAGTTAAGGAGCGGTCTCGGATCACTCCTTGGGGCGAATCACCACCGCCGCCGGTGGCGTAGCGCGATCTTTCCGCGCGAGCCCGTCAGCTCACCCCGTAGGCACCGGAAAGACAGGAGTGCCCCCCAGTTGCGTCCACGCATTGTCGCTGCCTGCGCACTTGCGGTCACCGCTGCCCTGACGGGCTCCATGGTTGCGAGCGCACAGGTCAACGGAACCCGCGCCACAGCCGTCATCAGCCGTAACGCCAACGGTCCGAGCACCGGCGGCTCGTTCAGCCAGGACGGGCGCAACGTCTCCTACTTCGCCTTCTCGAGCTCGGCCAACAACCTGGTGCGCCGCGACTCGAACGGCCGCGCCGACATCTTCGCGCTCCACCGTTCGGGGCTCGGCGGGTCGTTGTCGCGGATCAGCCTCGGCCGCCACGGGGCCGAGGCCAACGGCGACTCCACGAACCCGTCCGTCGACGGCGACGCCGCCCACTCGCCGCACTGCGTGGCCTTCCAGTCGAACGCGACCAACCTGGATCCGCGCGATCCGAGCCCGGACTGGGACATCTACCTGCGCGACCTGCGCAGCCGCCATACGCGGCTCGTGTCGACCGACGCGCCCGCCGACGCGGTGAACCCCGTCGTCAACGGCGCCTGCAGCGTGGTCACCTACGAGTCGGGCGGCGTGGTCTACGCGCGGAACCTGTCGGCCGGCCACAGCTCGCCGATCGCCTCGGGCTCCCAGCCCGACCAGCAGACCAACGGCAAGGGCGTGGCCTATGTCCGCGACGGCCAGGTCTGGTACCGGGCCTTCAAGCGCGCCGGGAAGAGGGGCGTCGTCCCGATCGGTCCGGAGCGGCTCGTGAGCGAGGGCAAGGCCGGGCCGGGCAACGGCGCGAGCCAGCACCCGTCGATCAGCGACAACGGCAGCTACATCGCGTTCGAGTCGACCGCGACCAACCTCTGCATCAACGCGTGCGCTGGCGTCTCGGGGGATGGGAACGGCGCGGTGAGCGACGTCTTCCGCCGGACGATGTCCTCCGGTGCGCCGAGCCACGACGTGATGGAGATGGTCAGCTACTCGCACGGATCGGGCGCGCAGGGCAACGGCCCGAGCAACAACCCGGTGATCTCGGGTGCGGGCCAGTTCGTGGTGTTCGACTCCGCGGCCACCGACCTGCGCCCGACCCGCGACGGCGTGGACCCCAACGGCCCGACGCGCGACATCTTCCTCTGGAACTTCAAGCCGAGCCGCGGCTACGCGAACGTCTCGCGTGAGTCGCGGCCGGGCGTGCAGGGCGCCTTCTCGCAGCCCAGCACCGGGGCGAGCATGAGCTCGCATGGGAACTACATCGCCTTCACATCGATGGCTTCCGGGCAGATCTCGGGCGCGCGGCACGGGGAGCCGAACGTGCTGATGCGCTTCCTGGGCGGGGCGTAGCGCCCGGCTCGCAGTGGGCATGGCCCGCCCGTGTTCCGCAACGGCGGCAATAAGGGGAGGCCCGAAGGGACTCGGCGAACACTCGGTGGAGTTTTGTGGTGGCTATAGCGACCACAAGACTCCAGTCGCGGTGCCGCAGACGCCCGAGCCCTTCCTCATCCGCGGGCGCCGGCAGCCGCCGCTTAGCCTTCCGGCCCGCTCCATAGACTCGCCGTGTGGCGCATTCCGACGCATCGCGGCCGCTTGTCGGCGTGACCACGTCCGAGATGCGGGTCGCCGAGCAGGTCGACCAGACGCCACAGGGTGAGCCGCCGCGGATCGAGATGGCGCTCGGCATCGCCTACCTCGAGGCGCTCGAACGGGCGGGCGCCGTGCCGGTGACGATCCCGCCGCTGCGGCCCGACTCGGCGCGGCCGCTGCTCGAGCGCCTGTCCGGTCTGGTGCTCTCCGGCGGACCCGACATCCATCCCACCGCCTACGGCGCCGCTGAGCACGAGCTGCTCGGGCCCACGTGGCCCCAGCTCGACCGTTTCGAGATCTCGCTCACGCGCGAGGCCGACGCTCTGCGGCTGCCGATCCTCGCCATCTGCCGCGGCGCCCAGGCGCTCAACGTGGCGCGGAGCGGCACGCTGTTTCAGCACGTGCCCGACCGCTTCGGCGCCGGCATCGGCCACCGCCAGCCCGGCTACGGCGCCACGCCCGCGCACGCCGTCGAGGTCGAGCCGGGCAGCGTGCTGGCACAGGCGCTGGGGCAGACCACGGTGGAGGTGAACTCGTACCACCACCAAGCGGCCGACGAGCTGGGCCGCGGGCTGCGGGCCGTGGCGTGGTCGGCGGACGGGCTGATCGAGGCCATCGAGGCGCCCGGCCGCGACTTCGTCGTGGGCGTGCAGTGGCACGCGGAGGCGATGGCGCCCGAGGCGCCCGAGCAGGCCGCGCTGTTCCGGGCGTTCGTCGAAGCCGCAACGCGCTACGAAAGCGCGCCAGACCGGTTGCCGCGCGCCGCCTGACGGTTAGCCTTAGTGGCATGGACTTCGTGCCTCCCGCCTGGGCAGCCTGGCGCGGGGGATTGCCCTCCACTCCCTTCACGCTCGGCATCGAGGAAGAGGTGATGCTTCTCGACGCCGAGGACTGGTCGCTGGCCTACGCCGCCGACGACGTGATGGCCGACCTGCCGCCCGACCTTCGCGAGCGGGTGAGCCTCGAGACGCACGCGGCGGTGATGGAGCTGGCCACCGGAGTCCACTCCCACGTGTCGGATGCCGTGGCGGAGCTGGCCAGCCTGCGCGCGCAGCTGTCCGCGGCGATTCAGCCGCGGGGCCTGCGCGCCGCCGCGGCCGGGACGCACCCGATGGCGGTGTGGGGCGACAGCGTGGTGTCCTCGCATCCGCGCTACCGGGCGATCGAGGAGTCCACGCGGGTGCTGGCGCGGCGCGAGCCCACGCTCGCGATGCACGTGCACATCGGCGTGCCCACCCCCCACGCCGCGATCCAGGTCTCGAACCGCATCCGCGTGCACCTGCCGCTGCTGCTGGCGCTGTCGGCCAACTCGCCGTACTGGCAAGGGCGAGCGACCGGCTTCGCGTCCACCCGGCCGTCGGTGTTCGGCGCCTTCCCGCGCTCGGGCCTGCCGCGCCGCTTCCGCAGCTACCGCGACTGGACCGAGACGGTGGACCTGATGATGCGCTCGGGCGCCATCCCCGATCCCTCGTACCTGTGGTGGGACGTGCGCCTGCAGCCGCGCTTCGGCACCGTGGAGGTCCGCATCATGGACGCGCAGACGCGCATCGAGGACGTGGCGGCCATTGCGGCGCTCGTCCAGGTTCTCGTCCGCGTGGAGATGAACACTCCGCTCGCCTCGCCGTGGCACACCGAGGCCACCGAGATCATCGACGAGAACCGCTTCCTGGCCGCGCGCGACGGGATGGAGGCGCTCCTGATCACACCCGAGAGCGGCGGCCGGGTACCCGCGATCGCGCTGCTCGAGTCGGTGCTCGAGGAGTGCGAGGCCCACGGCGAGCTCCTGCGCTGCGCACCCGAGCTCGCGAGTGCCCACACCCTGGCGGTGCAGAACGGCGCGGCACGGCAGGTGGCGCTCGGCGCCGGCGGTGACCTGCGCCTGGTGACGGCCGAGCTGGCCGCCGCGTTCAGCCCCGAGCACGCCGAGGCGAGCGTCGGCGAGCACGCGCTGCCTGCCTAGGCCTGGTAGCCGTTCTTCTTCAGGAACTTCTTGAGCGTGATGATGAACCTGCCGTTGCGCGGCCAGGTGTCGCCGTGGCCGAGGCCGTTCAGGTCGTGGCGGCGATTGGCGAGGTTGGCCAGCTTCAGGCCCTTCGCCGGGTGGCCCAGCAGGTACTCGTCCGCCACATAGGCCGCCACCACGCCGCGGATGTCGCGCCGGCGGTGCAGCCGCTTGTAGCGGCGAAGCTGGACCTTCGCGTCGGCGGAGACGAGCTTCGGGAAGCTGCGGGTCACGTCCGTCAGGGCGCCCGCCCTGTAGCTGTAGATCAGCGGCGGGAAGGCCGAGTCCGCGTAGTCCGTGAACTCGTAGGCGAAGCTGTCGTCGAAGCTCCGCAGCTCGAGCGTGCCGTTGTGATCGAGGTCGGCGAGCGTGTAGCCGGCGTTGCCCCACACCGCGGGCGTGCCGGCATAGGTGCTGCCGTCGAAGCGGTAGATCCACGTGAACGAGCAGCAGTGGGCGCCGCCCGTGTACATGTCGAACAGCACCTCGGGCTCGCCGTCGCCGTCGAGGTCTCTGATCGTGAGCGAGTCGACTCCGCTCTGAAGCCCCGCGGGCACGACCGCGCACTGCCTGCACGGCTCCGGCACCGCCTGGTCGAAGACCGTGGCGCCGGCGCGTGCGATCGCGAGGCGGACGTGGGTGGCGTCGAAGCCGGACGAGTCCACGTCGTAGCTGAGCGTGGCTGTCACCGGTCCGGAGCCGGCCGTCTCCGTCTTTGCCACAGCCGCCGCCGGGAGCGCGAGCAGCACGAACAACGCCGGCAGGAGGGTGCGAGTCCTCACCCGCAGCAGCCTAGTCGAGGATCGCGACGATGCGAGCGGGCGCGGCGCTCGCGCCCTCGATTCGCAACGGGAAGCAGGTCACGGTGAAGCCGGTCGAGGGCAGCGCGCCGAGATTGACAAGGCGCTCGATCTGCGAGTAGGGCAGGTCCACCTGGTGCGCCGCCCAGAAGATCCCCGGCTCGTCGCGCTCGATCGCCTCGGCGGCCTCCATGTGGAGGGGCCGGTCCCAGCCCCAGGCGTCGATCCCCATCACGCGAATGCCGCGTTCGAACAGCCAGCGCGTGGCCTCGGCGCTCACGCCGGGCCCGCGCGCGATGTAGTCCAACTGCCCATAGAACTCGTCGCGCCCGGTGCGCACGAGCACGATGTCGCGCTCGGCGAGCGTGTGCCCGGCGGCCGCCAGCGCCGCCTCCATCTGCCCGGCGGTGATCGTGTCGCCGTCCTCCTTGTCCGTGAAGTCCACGACCACGCCCGGGCGGTAGAACCAGTCGAGCGGCAGCTCGTCGATCGCCGCCGCGCGGCTGCCCTGGATCAGCGAGTTGTAGTGGCGTGGCGCGTCCAGGTGTGTGGTGTTGTGGGTGCCGATCGTGAGCTGCTCCACGGCCCACGCCTCGCCGTCGCGCAGCAGCCGCCGCGGCACGCCGAACAGCTGCTCCACCTGGTCGCCGCCGGTGGCGTTGTCGGTGAACTCGACCAGCGTTCGCTGGAAGTCGGGCACCTCGGGCGGGTCGTGCCGGATCGGGGCTGAGAGATCGACGATTTTCACGCTAGGTCCCGGATGTCTAAACGAAACCGGGAATTCTCGGACACCGGTACATATGCCGCCGTCTCTTGGGACCCGTAGCATCGGAGCAAGGCTGGACGAGCCACGCTCTCCGGCAGCCGTGCCCCTTTCAACTGACTTCAGGAGCAAACCCTTTGGCGAGGACACGAGAGAAGAACGTGACCGCGGCGCAGTGGAGCGCCAACGGCAAGGCGCTTGGCGCCTCAGACCTCACAGCCCCCGATGCCCTCGGCTGGGCCGACAA
>DATNBJ010000401.1:0-21994 GCA_035572055.1 Thermoleophilaceae bacterium
TGCAAGGCCAAGCCGGGACGATGACGTTGCCCGCCGAGTCCCAGGTAGGCCGCAGGGCTTCGGCCCGTCGCGTCGCGAGACGCGGGAGATGGATGGCTGCACACGACAGGATCCGGCTTACCGGCCAGCTAAGGAAAGGGCTCCGCTAACGGGGCCCTTTCTACGTCTTGCCTGCCGGCGAGTACTCCAGGTCCATCGCGTCGGTGTGGCCCCACCAGCTGAGCGTGAGGTGCCAGCAACCGGCGGGCAGGTCGATGAGCGAGGGGCCGGGGCCGCCGATGACGCTGCGGGCAAGCGGGGAGCCCACGGCCCTGCCGCCTTCGAATCGCTGTGCGCTGATGGTCAGATCGCCGCCCCCCGGCTTGAACGGCGCGTGCGAGACCCAGAGGATCTTGTTGGAGCGGTCCTTGGCCGGAGGAGCGAGCAGCGGGTTGCCCCAGACGATCGCGCCGATCCGGCCCCTGGCGCCCAGCACGAACGGCATGTGCGGCTTGGGATCCGAGAAGCCCGTGCGTGCCCAGGTGGGGAGAAGCTGGACGGGGATCTTTGCCGTGCACGCGCTGGCCACGGGCGTGGGGGAGGCCGCGTGCTTCTCCGCGTGCCTCTCGCCGCACGCGCCCAACGCGAGCGTGGTCGCGACAGCAGCCAGCAATGCAGCGAAGAAGCGCATATTCCCGTTCTACAACGCAGCGGACTGAAAGGTTCCCGCGAGTACGCTCAGCCGCATGCACGTAGCCAACCTCGACGACCTCGAACCCTTCATCACGCTCGACGGCTCTCAGATCCGCGAGCTCGCGGGACCGAGCTGGACGCCCGCGCGCAACCAGAGCCTGGCCGAGGCGACCGTCCCACCGGGCGGTGCGACCAGCGCCCACTACCACCGCACCACTGAGGAGCTCTACTACATCGTCAGCGGCATGGGCCAGATGCGAATCGTCGACGAGGAGCGCGACGTGCGCCGCGGCGACTGCGTCGTGATCCCACCCGGGGCCGAGCACAAGCTCACGAACACCGGCTCCGAGCCGCTGGTCCTCCTCTGCTGCTGCGCGCCCGCCTACTCGGACGAGGACACGGTCCTATCTGAGAGCCGGTAGCCCGCGGGGTCGACCAGAACACCCATGTGAGGTAGGGTCGCCCTACCCATGGCGCACTGGCCCAAACTGCGCTCTGCGGCCGCTGTCGCAGTGCTCGGCATCTCGATGGCGGTCACGGCAGGTAGCGCGGCGGCCGCGCCCGGCGACCTCGACTCGACCTTCGACGGCGACGGCAAGCTCACGTTCGCGCCCGGCGGCAAGCAGACGGAGATCGATGACGTCGCGATCCAGCCGGACGGCAAGCTCGTGCTGGCGGGCTGGATCGACCAGGACGGAGCGGGAGCCGACCTCGACTTCCTGGTCGCGCGCCTGAACCCGGACGGATCGTTCGACCAGAGCTTCGGCTCGGGCGGGACCGCGACCATGAGCTTCCCGGCGAAGGGGAAGACCGCCGACACCGGGTCAGGGGTCGCGATCCAGCCGGACGGCAAGATCGTCGTGGCCGGGACGTCGCGCGATCAAAGCCTGGGCGCTGACCGGATCGCCGTCGGCCGCTTCAACGCGAACGGAACGCCAGACGCGTCGTTCAACGCGCCGGGCGTCCCAACCGACGGTGGTTCACCTGTGCCCGGCGAGCAGCTGATCAGCCTCGACGCGACGGTGAACGACGTCGTCCTCGACCCAAGCGGCCGAATCCTCGTGGCCGGAGGGTGGGACGGCGGCGCCTTCTTCGTCGGCATCGACGCCTACGTGCTCCGCTTGCGCAGCGATGGCGTCCCGGACTCCTCCTTCAACGGCGGAAGCTCGGCCTTCCACTTCGGCTATGGCGACTCCTCCGATCAGCCGGAGGCCGTGTCGAGGATCGCCGTGCAGCCCGACGGCAAGATCGTCTTGGCCGGCACAGCGGCCAACTCGACCAACCAGGACGCGGCCAGCGCACGCGTGTCCCCCGGCGCGGTGCTGGATCCCGACTTCAATGGTGGCGCGTTCATCTACGGCAGGGGCGACACGAACGACGCGGCGCAGGATCTGGCGCTCGAGCCGGACGGCCACATCCTCCAGGCCGGCGAGGGCTTTGTGAGCAACACGATGATGCTCGTCCGTTCCAGCTCCCGCGGCCCGTTTGAGAAGTGGTTCAACGGTTCGACCGTGCTGTCCCTGGACTTCGGCAAGCCCTCGATCGCCAATGCCATCGCGCTGCAATCGAACGGCAAGATCGTCCTGGGCGGCACGGCCGGCGACGATGTTGCCGTTGCCCGGCTCCAGTCCAATGGCGCGTCCGACACGAGCTTCGGCCCGGACGGAAAGCGCACGATCAGCTTCCCGGGCGGCGACGCCGACGCGTTCGCCATGGCCCTGCAGGGCGACGGCAAGGTCGTGCTCGCGGGCCGCGCGGGCAAGTCCGCGGCGGTCGTGCGGGTGCAGGGGGACAGCGCGGCGGCCGGCGGCGGTCCCGGCGGCCCCGGAGCGCCGAACGCGACCGGCCGCGCGCCCCGCATGCGCAAGTTCACGGCGAAGCTCAAGAAGGGCGGGCGCTCGGTGAGCTTCGTCCTGCGCTCGGATCAGAACAGCACCGGCGTGGTGAGCGGCAAGACCTTGAGGGCGTACGCCGCGGCCAAGAGGCACCGCGTCTCCCTCGGGTCGGTTCGCTTCAAGCTGACCGCCAACAGGTCGAAGACGGTCGTGCTGAGGCTCTCTCGCAAGGCGCGCAAGCTGCTGGGCAGCCGCCACTCGCTGCGGGTGCGATTCACGGTCACGCTGACCAACCCGGCCAAGCAGCGCGGGGTGAGCCGGCGCACGCTCACGCTCCGCACCGCGCGACACAAGTAGCCGTCTCTGGACGGACATAACGCCTGAGAATTGGCCGAATCGCTGGCGAAAGCTGCAGCGCTGGGCCAAAATGGAGTTGCCGGGCCGTTCACCGGTACCATTCCGCGCTCCTTATTGGCCGTAATCCGGCTGATGGCCGCTCCCTACGAGGCAGCATGTACGCACAGCGACCAGAGGCCGTGGGCCTCTATGACCCAACTTTCGAACACGATGCCTGCGGCGTCGGCGCCGTCGCCGACCTGTCCGGCGAGTCGACGCACGAGACCGTCAGGCGCGCGCTCGACGTGCTCGACGCGCTCGAGCATCGCGGTGCCAGCGGCGCCGAGATAGACACCGGCGACGGCGCGGGGATCCTCCTTCAGCTACCCGACGAGTTCCTCCGCGAGGCGGTGGACTACCGCCTGCCGCTGCCCGGCCGCTTCGCGGTGGGGATGTGCTTTCTGCCCAAGGACCCGATCCGCCGCGCCGAGCTCGAGAAGCTGATCGAGCGCACGATCGACTGCGAGGATCTCGAGCTGCTGGGCTGGCGCGACGTACCCGTCGACTCGAGCGTGCCCGGCCCGAGCGCAGCGGCGGTCGAGCCGGCGATCCGCCAGGTGATCGTCGGAGCGCCCGACGGCCTCGACCGAGACGCGTTCGAGCGCAAGCTCTACGTCACCCGCCGGATCATCGAGAAGGCGGCCGGCGCCGACCTGGCCATCCCGTCCTTCTCGAGCCGCACCATCGTTTACAAGGGGATGCTCACCTCGCCGCAGCTGCGGCGCTACTTCCCCGACCTGCGCCACGAGCTGACCGCAAGCGCGCTGGCGCTGGTGCACTCGCGCTTCTCCACGAACACGTTCCCGAGTTGGGAGCTGGCGCACCCATACCGGCTGATCGCACACAACGGCGAGATCAACACGCTGCGCGGCAACGTGAACTGGATGCAGGCGCGCGAGTCGCAGCTCGCATCCGAGCTCTTCGGCGACGACCTCCACAAGCTGATGCCGGTGGTGCGGCCGGGCGGCAGCGACTCGGCGACCTTCGACAACGTGCTCGAGCTGCTCGTGCTCGCGGGCCGCTCGCTGCCCCACGCGCTGATGATGATGATCCCGGAGGCGTGGGAGGGACGGGAGGACATGGACCCCGACCTGCGCGACTTCTACGCCTACCACTCGTGTCTCATGGAGCCGTGGGACGGGCCGGCGGCGGTGGCCTTCACCGACGGTCGCGTGATCGGCGCGACGCTCGACCGCAACGGTCTGCGCCCCGGCCGCTGGCAGCTCACTCGCGACGGCTTCGTGGTGCTCGCCAGCGAGACCGGCGTGCTGCCGGTCGATGCGAGCGAGGTGGTGGCCAGGGGCCGCCTCCAGCCGGGGAAGATCTTCCTGGTCGACGTCGAGGCCGGCCGCATCGTCGACGACGGCGAGGTGAAGAACGGGATCGCCACGCGCCGCCCCTACGGCCGCTGGTTCGGCGAGCGAACGGTGCACCTCGACGACATCCCGGACGTGGCGCCGGAGGAGATGCCGGCCGACCCGCTGCGCACCCGCCAGCTCCTGTTCGGCTACACGCAGGAGGAACTGCGGGTGACGCTGGCCGACATGGGCGGCGCGCGCGGGGAGGAGCCCACCGGCTCGATGGGCAACGACTTCGCTCTGGCGGTCCTGTCGGATCGCGAGCCGCTCCTCTACTCGTACTTCAAGCAGCTCTTCGCGCAGGTCACGAACCCGCCGATCGACCCGATCCGGGAGAAGATCGTGATGAGCGTGTCCACGTCGGTGGGGCCGGAGGGCAACCTGCTCGACGAGACCCCCGAGCACGCCCACCAGCTCATCATCCCGCAGCCGCTGCTCACCACCGGCGACCTGGAGAAGCTGCGCCAGGTGGACCACCACGTCTTCCGTGCCGACACCCTCGACGCCACCTGGCCGGTGAGCGAGGGGGCCACGGGCCTGCGCCGCGCGCTCGACCGCCTCTGCAGCGAGGCGTCGGCGGCGATCGCGGTGGGCGACAACATCCTGATCCTGTCCGACCGCGCCGCCGGCGCCGGCCGCGCGCCGGTGCCCGCGCTGCTGGGGGTGGGCGCGGTGCACCACCACCTCGTGCGCGAGGGCACGCGCCTCCAGGCCGGGCTCGTGGTGGAGTCGGGCGAGCCGCGCGAGGTGCACCACATCGCCACGCTGCTCGGCTACGGCGCGAGCGCGGTGTGTCCGTATCTCGCCTTCGAGACGCTCTTCGAGATGCACGACCTCGGCCTCCTGCCGGGCGTGCACGGGGCGGACCAGGCCGAGGCGAACATGATCAAGGCCGTCGGCAAGGGACTGCTCAAGACGATCAGCAAGATGGGCATCTCCACCGTGCGCAGCTACGCGGGCGCGCAGATCTTCGAGGCGGTGGGGCTCGAGACCGAGCTGGTCGAGCGGTACTTCACCGGCACGACGTCGCGCATCGGCGGGATCGGCCTGGACGTGCTGGCGCGCGAGTCGCTCACGCGTCACGCGCGCGCGTATCCAAAGGGCGCGCGGCCGGAGTCCGAGGAGCGGCTCCCGGGTGGCGGCGTTCACGCCTGGCGCCGCGACGGCGAGCACCACCAGTGGAACCCGGACACGATCGCGACCGTCCAGCACGCGGTCCGCCACGGCGGGCAGGACTCGTACGAGAAGTTCAGCGCCACGGTCAACGACGAGTCGAAGCGCCGCGCCACGCTGCGCGGCCTGCTGAAGCTGAGGATTGAAGACGAGCCGATCCCGCTGGAGGAGGTCGAGGCCGCCAAGGAGATCGTGAAGCGGTTCGCCACCGGCGCCATGTCGCTCGGCTCGATCTCCACGGAGGCGCACGAGACGCTGGCTATCGCGATGAACCGCCTCGGCGGGAAGTCGAACACGGGCGAGGGCGGGGAGGACCCGCGCCGCTTCACGCGCGACGAGAACGGCGACAGTCGCCGCTCGGCGATCAAGCAGGTGGCGTCGGGTCGCTTCGGCGTGACCGCCCACTACCTCGTGAACGCCGACGAGCTGCAGATCAAGATGGCCCAGGGCGCGAAGCCCGGCGAGGGCGGCCAGCTGCCGGGCCACAAGGTCGACGAGTACATCGCCGGCGTCCGCCACTCGACGCCCGGCGTGGGCCTGATCTCACCGCCGCCGCACCACGACATCTACTCGATCGAGGACTTGAAGCAGCTCATCTTCGACCTGCGCTGCGCGAACCCGCGCGCGCGTATAAGCGTGAAGCTCGTGTCCGAGGTGGGCGTGGGCACGGTGGCCGCGGGTGTGGCGAAGGCGAACAGCGATCACGTGGTGATCGCCGGCCACGACGGCGGCACCGGCGCCTCGCCGGTCAGCTCGATCCACTCGGCCGGCGTGCCGTGGGAGATCGGCCTCGCGGAGACGCAGCAGACGCTTGTGATGAACCGCCTGCGCGACCGGATCACCGTGCAGACCGACGGTCAGCTCAAGACCGGGCGTGACGTGGTGGTGGCAGCGCTGCTCGGCGCCGAGGAGTTCGGCTTCGCCACGGCACCCTTGATCACGATGGGCTGCATCATGATGCGCGCCTGCCACCTGAACACGTGCCCGGTGGGCATCGCCACCCAGGACCGCGAGCTGCGCCGCCGCTTCGCGGGCAAGCCCGAGCACGTGGTCAACTACTTCTTCTTCATCGCCGAGGAGGTGCGCGGGCTCATGGCGCAGCTCGGCATCCGCCGCTTCGACGACCTCGTGGGCCGGATCGACCTGCTCGAGGCCGACGACGCGATCGACCACTGGAAGGCGCGCGGGGTCGACCTCTCGAACATCCTCGCGCCACCGCGGGCGGCGCCCGATGTGCCGCGCCGCAAGGTGCGCCCGCAGGACCCCGTGCTGGACGACCACCTGGATCACGCGCTGATCGACATGGCGCGGCCGGCGCTCGAGCGCGGCGAGTCGGTGGAGCTCGGCATCGAGGTGCAGAACAGGCACCGCTCGGTGGGTGGCCTGCTGTCCGGCGAGGTCGCGCGCCGCCACGGCGCCGAGGGTCTTCCCGGCGACACGATCGTGGTCCGCGCACAGGGCAGCGGCGGCCAGAGCTTCGGCGCCTGGCTGGCGCCCGGCGTGACGATCCACCTGGAGGGCGACGCCAACGACTTCGCGGGCAAGGGCATGTCCGGCGGCGTGCTGGCCGTCCGCCCGCCCGACCTCTCCACGTTCAGGGCCGAGGACAACGTGGTGGTGGGCAACACGGTGCTCTACGGCGCCACCAGCGGGCGCGCGTTCTTCCGCGGCCTCGCCGGCGAGCGCTTCGCCGTGCGCAACTCCGGCGCCAGCGCGGTGGTGGAGGGCGTGGGGGACCACGGCTGCGAGTACATGACCGGCGGGCGCGTGGTGGTGCTGGGCCCGACCGGCCGCAACTTCGCCGCGGGCATGAGCGGCGGCATCGCGTACGTGCTCGACCTGGACCGCAGCTTCGCCGAGCGCTGCAACCAGGAGATGGTCGAGCTCGAGACGCCGAGCGCCGAGGACTTCGAGGAGATCCGCGAGCTGGTGGACGAGCACCGGAGCCGCACCGCCAGCACGCTCGCCACGCACGTGCTCGCAGAATGGCAGGCGCTGATCGGCTCGTGGGTGAAGGTCATGCCCAGCGATTACAAGCGCGTGCTTGCCGAGGCGCGAAGGGCGGGACCCGTCGCGATGCGGCAGATCGACACGCGCGCGGGCGAGGCCGTGACCGCGCCGGCGGGAGAAGACGATGGGTGAGCTCGGCGGCTTCCTGAAGATCGTGCGCGTGAACGGGCCGAAGCGCCCGGTGGGCGAGCGCGTGAACGACTTCCGCGAGTACCAGGAGTCGCTGCCGGTGCCCGAGCTGCAACAGCAGGGCGCGCGCTGCATGGAGTGCGGCGTGCCGTTCTGCCACTCGGGCTGCCCGCTCGGCAACCTGATCCCGGACTGGAACGACCTCGTCTACCGCGACCGCTGGAAGGACGCGATCGAGGCGCTCCACGCCACCAACAACTTCCCCGAGTTCACCGGCCGCATCTGCCCGGCGCCGTGCGAGTCCGCGTGCGTGCTCGACATCAACGACGACGCGGTCACGATCAAGCAGATCGAGCTGGCGATCGTCGAGCGCGCGTTCGCCGAGGGCTGGGTAAAGCCGCGCGTGCCGGCGGTGCGCAGCGGGCGCACCGCGGCCGTGATCGGCTCGGGCCCGGCCGGCCTCGCTGCTGCCGCCGAGCTGAACCAGTTCGGCCACGCGGTCACGGTCTTCGAGCGCAGCGACCGGATCGGCGGGCTGCTGCGCTACGGCGTGCCCGACTTCAAGCTCGACAAGGACGTGGTGCAGCGCCGCGTGGACATCCTCGAAGCCGAGGGCGTTCAGTTCAGAACCGGCGTTGAGGTGGGGGTCATGGTGGACGCGCGCGAGTTGCGCGAGCAGTTCGACGCGATCGTGATCGCCACCGGGTCTACCGTGCCACGCGACCTGCCCGTGCCCGGCCGCGAGCTCGACGGAGTGCACTTCGCGATGGAGTACCTCGAGCAGCGCAACCGCTTCGTGGCCGGCGACCCGGCGCCGGTGCGCCCGATCAGCGCCGCCGGCAAGCACGTGGTGATCATCGGCGGGGGCGACACCGGCGCCGACTGCCTCGGCAACTCCCACCGCGAGAAGCCGGCGAGCGTCACGCAGTTCGAGCTGCTGCCCGAGCCGTCGCTTGAGCGGCCGGAGGACCTCACGCCCTGGCCCCAATGGCCGCTGATCCTGCGCACCTCGCCCGCTCACGAGGAGGGCGGCGAGCGCCGCTTCGCGGTGATGACCACGGAGCTCGTGGGACGCGACGGCCGCGTCACGCACCTCCGCGGGCACGAGGTGGGCGGCCCGCCGGCCTTCGAGAAGATCGAGGGCAGCGACTTCGAGATCCGCGCCGACCTGGTGCTGCTCGCTATGGGCTTCCTGCATCCGCAGCGGGACACGCTGCTGGAGCAGCTCGCCGTGGACCTCGACCAGCGCGGGAACGTAGCTGCACCGGAGTACGCCGCGTCGGTCCCCGGCGTATTCGCCGCGGGCGACGCGCGGCGCGGCCAGTCGCTGGTCGTCTGGGCGATCAACGAGGGCCGCAAGGCGGCCCGCGCCGCGGACACCTACCTCTCCGAGCTCGACGAGGAGCCCGGCGAGGATCCGGTGGGCGCCCTCCTGAGCGCCTAGAAACCCCGACTGGCGCCGCCTCCCTCATCCGGGTTAGGGTGGCGTGCATGCGCAAATTCGTCGTTTTCTGCGTCGCAGCCGGGGCGTTCCTGGTGGCCGATGAGGCCGCCTTGGCGGATCCCACGGTCACGAAGTTCTCGTTCACCGGCGCCGAGCAGAGCTTCACCGTGCCGGCGGGGGTCACGACCATGCACGTGGTGGCCATCGGCGGGAAGGGCGGGAAAGGCAGCCTGACCCAGGCCGTCGGTGGCTTCGGCTCGGTCGTGACCGCTGACGTCGCTGTCACGCCGGGGGATGTCGTGATCGCCGTGGTTGCGGGGAACGGCGGCGACGCCGCCGGCGCGACGGGCGGTGCAGGCGGCTTCGGCGGCAGCGTGGGCAGCGGCGGGGACGGCGGCGGCTCGAAGACCGGGGTCGAGAAGGGCGGCGGCGGCGGTGGTGGGATGTCGTACGCCTACATCGACGGCGCGGGCATCCTTCCGGGATTCATCCTCGGTGCCGCCGGGGGCGGCGGCAGCGGCGGCGGAAACGTCGGTGGAGCGGGCGGAAAGGGCTCCCCCGACAACGGAATCAATGGTGAGGCCGGGGGCAATGGAGCGCCTGCACAGAACAACCCAGGCGGGGTGGGCGGTGGCGGCGGGACAGCCACCGCGGCCGGGAAGCCCAACGGGAAGTTCTTTGGCGGCGGCGCCGGCACCTTCGGCTTTGCAGACAACTCCGGCGGCGGCGGTGGTGGAGGCGCCGGTGTGTGGGGCGGCGCCGGCGGCGGGGAAGGTGACATCAACGGCAACGGCGGCGGCGGCGGAGCCGGCTCCAACGGAGCCTCGGAGACCAAGGCGCCGAACCCCTCCTACAGCCGGGACACCACCGGCGTGCCCTCGATCACCTTCACGTACGACGTGCCGGCCACGCCGGGCGGCGCTGACCCCGGTGGCGGTGGCAATCCGCTCTCGCCCACGCTCGTGCCGGCGTTGAGCGGCTTCAAGGCATCGCCGAGGACCTTCATCGCCGCGAAGCGCGGCGGCAGCACGGGCGGGACCGTCGGGATGACCGTCAGCTACACGAACGCCGCCGCGGCCACGACCACGTTCACCGTGCTGGCTCCGCGCAGAGGCGTCACCGCGGCCAGGTGCGTGAAGCCGAGGCGCGGCAGGCACGGCAAGCGCTGCACTCGCTACGTGTCGCTGGGCAGCTTCACCCACAAGGACGTGGCCGGGTTCAACACCTTCGTCTTCACGGGACGGGTGCGCCACCACAAGCTGCGCCGCGGCAGCTACAAGCTCCAAGGCGTGTCGTCGGCGAACGGCAGGAAGAGCAAGGCCGTCGCGGTCAGCTTCCGAATCGTCCGCTGACGACGAGGTGACACCAACGGGAGCTGCGTGAAACGCCACCGTCGCGACCACGGCAGGCACTGCACGCGCTACGTGTCGGTGGGCAGCTTCACGCACACCGACGCGGCCGGCTTCAACACGTTCGTGTTCACCGGCCGCGTCAGGCATCACAAGCTGCGGAGTGGCAGGTACCGGCTCCAGGCGGTCGCGAATGCGAACGGCACCACGAGCAAGGCCGTGAGCAAGGGCTTCCGCATCGCCACCTAGCGGCGCGCCTCCAGCACGAGGTTGAACGGGCCCTCGGTCGCCCGGCGCCACTGGCTGAAGCCGGCCTCCGCGAACACGGCGGCCAGGCGCTCCTCACCGGCCTGCGCGCCGAGCGGCTCGGCGGCGCCCTCGGAGATCGCGTGCGCGCAGCAGAGGACGGTCGAGGCGGAGTAGTACACGCGCCCGATCGGCCCGAGGTTCTCCTCCACGCCCGCGCCGGCGTTCGGCTCGACGAGCATCACCGTGCCGCCGTCCGCGAGAGCCTTGTGCGCCTGCACCGCGGCCGCGACCGGGTCACCGAGGTCGTGCAGGCAGTCGAAGAAGCAGATCAGGTCGAAGCTCGATTCCGCCAGGTCGGCCGCCGTGCCGACCACGAACGTCACGCGGTCGTCGACCCCTGCCTCGGCGGCGTGCGCACGCGCGGCGAGGATCGACGCCTCGTGCGTGTCGACGCCGACGAAGCGCGAGTTCGGGAACGCCTCGGCCATCAGCACGGTCGAGTGGCCGTGCCCGCAGCCGACGTCGGCCACGGTGGCGCCCGCCTCGAGCTTCTCGACGACGCCGTCGAGCGCAGGTAACCACTGGGACACGAGCTGGGCGCGGTAGGCGTTGCCGAAGAACGCCGCGACGCCGCAGAACAGGCGCTCGTGGTGGTCGCCCCAGGCGACCCCTTCACCGGTGCGAAACGCGTGGATCGCCCGCTCCTCGTCGAGCCACAGCGACGCGGCCACGTTGAACGCGACCGAAAGGTTCGCCGGGCTGTCGCGGTCCGCGAGCACGGCCGCGTGCTCCGCCGGCAGCTCGTACTTCGCCGCACTCGCGTCGTAGTCGATGTAGCCGGCCGCCACCTGGCTGTTCAGCCACTCGCGCACGTAGCGCTCGTGACAGCCGCTGCGGTCGGCGACCTCGACGGCGGTCAGCGGTCCGGCCCCCGCGAGGGACGCGTAGAGGCCGAGCCTGTCGCCGATGCTGGTCATCACACCGCCATAACAGGCGGCGAGGTCGCCGAAGACCTGGCCTGCGAAGGCCTCGAGCTTGGCGGTGTCGATGTCGATGCTTGTGGTCATTGCGGCTCCTTGATGGTTTGCTTTGCACCAAGAATCCGCACCCACAGGGCTCGCAACCAGGGTGAGATCGACCAGGATCGGTCCGTTCGTGCCAACGACTCGCGTCAGCGTCATCGCCACACCCGATGCCATGGTCACGCCGGTGACCGGGTTCTTCGAGCTGCTGGATTCGCTTGCGGCGTTCGAGGTCGAGATCGTGGCCGAGTCCGCCGGGCCGATCGAGGGAGCGAGCGGCCTGTCGATCGCCGCCCATCGCGCGGTCTCCGAGGTGGCCCGAACGGATGTGGTGATCGTCCCCTCGATGGAGCCCGGCGACGGCGACTGGGTCGCCGGCCGCTACCCGCGCCTCGTGTCGTGGATGAGGCGGATGCACGCGGGCGGGGCGACCGTCTGCGCCGCCTGCACGGGCGCGCTGCTCGTGGCCGAGACCGGGCTTTTGGACGGCCACGACGTGACCGTCCACTGGATCTGCGAGTCGCAGTTCCGCCGGCGCCATCCCGAGATCACGCTCCGGATGGATGAGGTGCTCGTGGTGTCGGGAGAGGGAGGCCGGCTCGTGACCTCGGGCGTCGCGACGGCCTGGCACGACATGGTGCTCTACCTGATCGCGCGCTACGCGGGACCCGCGACCGCACAGGACGTGGCCCGCTTCCAGCTCATGAACTGGCACCGTGACGGCCAGGCGGCCTTCCAGGTCTTCGACCCGCCCGACGACCACGGCGATGCCGCGATCCTCGCCGCTCAGCGCTGGCTGGCCGAGCACCACGCGGTCGCAAGCCCTGTGGACGAGATGGTCAGGCGCTCCGGGTTGCCGCAGCGCACCTTCAAGCGCCGCTTCAAGTCGGCCACCGACTGCACACCGATCGCCTACGTGCAGCGCGTCCGCGTCGAGCGCGCGAAGCGCCTGCTCGAGACGAGCAGCGAGCCGATCGAGGAGATCAGCTGGGCCGTGGGCTACGAGGACCCGGCGTCATTCCGGCGCCTGTTCAAGCGCATCACCGGACTGACGCCGGGCGCCTACCGCCAGCGCTTCCGTCTACCGGACCTGCCGCACGTCAGTTCCCGTTGAACCCGGGCGGCTTCCGCGTGAGCTCGTGGGTCTCGATGATCCGGTCCGCGAGCCCGTACTCCACAGCCTCCTCGGCGGTGAAGAAGCGGTCGCGCTCCATGTCGTCGTGCACGCGCTCGAGCGGCTGTCCGGAGTGCTTCGCGTAGATCTCGTCGACGCGCTCGCGCAGCTTCAGGACCTCCCGGGCGTGGATCTCGATATCGCTCGACTGCCCCTGGAAGCCGCCCGAGGGCTGGTGGATCAGCACTCGCGCGTTGGGGAGCACGAGCCGCTTGCCCGGCGCGCCGCCGGCCAGGAGCAGCGATCCCATCGACATCGCCATGCCGAAGCAGATCGTCTGCACGTCGCACTTGACGTACTGCATCGTGTCGTAGATCGCGAGCCCCGAGTACACGACCCCGCCGGGCGAGTTGATGTACATCGAGATGTCCTTGTCGGGATCGTCGGACTGGAGGTGCAGGAGCTGCGCCACCGCCAGGTTCGCGATCTGGTCGTCGATCGGCTGCCCGATGAAGATGATCCGCTCGTTCAGCAGCCGGGAGTAGATGTCGAAGCTGCGCTCGCCGCGTGAGGTCTGCTCTATGACCATCGGGACCAGTGTCATCGGACGCCTCCTCGGGTCTCGGGTGTGGGGGTGTCGGGTGTGAGTAATGCAACTCTTTGGTTGCACATTCGCTGCTACCATAGCGCAACCGATCAGTTGCACTTCCAAGTGAGGTTGACATGGAGCTCGGCAAGGCAGATACCGAAAAGTTCGTCGTCCACGAGGTCGAGCGGGAGATCGAGCTCCCGGCCCCACCCGAGGAGGCCTGGGAGTCGGTGGTCGATGCCGAGTGGCTTGGCGGCGACGCCGAGATCGACCTGGTGCCCGGCGGCGACCTTCGCATCGGCGAGCGCGAGGGCTGGGTCGAGGAGGTGGAGCCGGGTGAGCGCTTCAGCTTCTGGTGGCGCCTGCCCGACGAGCAGGTGGCCACGCGCGTCGAGATCTCGCTGACCGAGACCGAGGAGGGCGGCACCCTCATCCGCGTGGTCGAGACCAGCCCGCTGGCGACGCTCGACCTGATCGGCATCCCGCTTCCGAGCCGCGGCATCGGCGGTGGAACGAGCGCGCACGGACCGCTCGCGCTCGCCTACGCGTGAGCACCGACCAAGTCTTTTCGGCCCTTTCGGATCCCACGCGTCGCCAGTTGTTCACGCGTCTGGCCGACGGCGGCCCGGCGACCGCGACGGAGCTGGCCGCGGAGCTCCCGGTCAGCCGCCAGGCGGTGGTCAAGCACCTCGATGCGCTGAGGGCGGCCGAGCTCGTGAGCAGCTCACGCGAGGGGCGCGAGGTTCACTACACGGTCACGCCGGCGCCGCTCGCCGACGCCGTCGGCTGGATCGCCGACGTCGGCGCGCAGTGGGACACTCGCCTGGCCACTCTGCAGTCGCAGTTCTCGGCCCGACAGCCCAAGTAGGAATGGCCACCTCCTTCGACCCGCACGTAGCCGCCACCACGATCGAGAGGCTCCGCGGCAGAGGCCGCGAGAGCATGCGCGACGAGCTGGCCGTGGAGGAGCCGCTCGAGATCCGCGTGGACGGCGAGGCGCTGGCGGTGACGATGCGCACCCCGGGGGAGGACGAGGACCTGGCGGTGGGCTTCCTCGCCGGCGAGGGGCTCATCGGCGGCCCGGAGGACATCGTCGAGGTCGGGCCCACGCGCGACTTCGCGGCGAACACCGTCGACGTCCGCACCCGCAACGGCCTGCGCCGCGATCCGAAGGACGAGCGCAGCTTCTACCTCACCTCCTCGTGCGGAGTCTGCGGCAAGGGCGCTCTCGAGTTTGTGCGTCAGGAGGCGCCGCCGGTCAGCGAGGCGCCGGCGATCGAGCGTCGGATCGTGCTGGCGGCGCCCGGCAAGGCGCGCGAGGAGCAGCACGCCTTCGAGCGGACTGGTGGGCTGCACGCCACCGGCCTGTTCGAGCAGGGCGGCGAGCTGTTAGTGGTGCGCGAGGACGTGGGCCGCCACAACGCGATGGACAAGGCGATCGGCTCGTTGCTGCGCGCCGGAAAGTTCCCGCTAACGGGCATTTTTGCGAGCGTCAGCGGCCGCGCCTCGTTCGAGCTCGTCCAGAAGGCGAGCCTGGCCGGGCTGTTCGGACTCGTGGCCGTCGGGCCGCCGTCGACCCTGGCGGTCGATCTGGCGCGCGAGCGCGGCATGCTGCTGTGCGGCTTCGTGAGGGGCGATTCCCTCAACGTCTACGCCGGTGGCCAGCTCCTGACTAAGTAATCGGTCCAGTTTCTGTTGCGTCGCGGCGTATGCTGGGCCGAGATGAGCGACATGTCAGGTAATGAGACTCTCGACGCTCTCTATCGCAAGGGAGAGGAGTCGGGTTCGCTCGAGTTGTCCGAGATCGCGGCCGCGGTGGAGGAGCTAGAGCTGGAGCCCGGGGCCCTGGAGTCCATCTACGCCGAGGCGGAGCGCCGCGGCATCGAGGTCGACGACGACGTCTCGAACAAGGAGGAGCGGCGCTCGAGCTACACGGTCGACGAGATGGCCGACGCGACGAGCGACTCGCTCCAGCTCTTCCTGCGCGACATCGCCCAGCGGCCGCTCCTGACGGCCGAGGAGGAGGTCGAGCTGGCCAAGCGCATCGAGCGCGGCGACCAGGCGGCCAAGAACCGGATGATCGAGTCGAACCTGCGCCTGGTCGTGGCCAACGCGAAGCGCTACCGCGGCCTCGGCCTGCCGTTCCTCGACCTCATCCAGGAGGGCATCCTCGGACTGATCCGCGCGGTCGAGAAGTTCGACTACCGGCGCGGCTTCAAGTTCTCCACCTACGCGACCTGGTGGATCCGGCAGGCCATGCAGCGCGGCCTGCAGCACCACTCGCGCACGATCCGCATCCCGGTGCACATCGGCCAGGAGCTGACCAAGGTGCGCGCCGTGGAGCGCAAGCTAGGCGCGCAGCTCGGCCGCGAGCCCACCGACGAGGAGGTGGCGAAGCAGCTCGGGATGGACGCGCATCAGCTCGACGAGCTCCGCTCCGCCGAGCGCGTGCCCGTCAGCCTCGAGACGCCGGTCGGCTCGGAGGGCGACGCGGAGCTCGGCTCGCTCATCCCGTTCGAGGGGCCGACGCCCCTCGAGGAGGTGGCCGTCGAGCTCGAGGAGGCGTCGATCCGGAAGGCCCTCCAGCGCCTGGATCCGAACGCGCGGCGGGTCATCGAGCTCCGCTTCGGCATCGGCGGTGGCGAGCCGCTCGCGCTGCGCGAGGTGGCCAAGCTGATCGGCCTCTCGCCCGAGGGCGTCCGCAAGCTGGAACGCCGGGCACTGCGCCGTTTGGCCGAGGAGCGCGAGCTCCAGGCACTGGCTGCGTAGCCAATCCGGATTCCGTCAGCAAGCGGACGGCCGGCTGTTTTGCCTACCTCATACCGGGGACACCCCTCGGACTAGATCGCGTTTAGCAGCCGTACCCGCGGGCGAGAACCTCTGCGAGAGGAGCCCGGTGATCCGGGTTAGGAGATCGACTCCCAAAGGAGGATCGATGGCTCAGCTCAGCACCCAGAAACCCAAGGCCGCGGCCGACGCCTATTGCCCCCACTGCTTTCTACTGGTGGAGCAGAACGTTGGCGAATCGTGGCCCGATCTGCCGTCGCGATGCCCCCATTGCCGCCTGCTGATCGGCGCGGGGCGCGCCCGTCCGACGCCGGCTGCCACGCCCGGCGCGCGGGGCACCGCCGCAGGCGTCTTCGCCCATCAGGCGAAGCGCGGCGAGATCTCAGATGCTTCACCCGACGAGGTTCGCAGCGCGATTCGCGCGGTGGCCGAGCAGCTCGGCTCCCGCCCCGAGCGCCTGCTGATGGTCGACTACCAGCAGCGGGCATCGGCCGACAGCACGCTTCCCGGACTCGGCGACGTCTTCGCCGCGTTCGGCAGCTGGAAGCGCGCACGTCGCGAAGCCGCTTCGTAGGCGGCTGCGATGTCGCTACAGACAGAATTGGGCGTAGGCCTCGGCTACAGCGCGGCCGGCGACGAGGAGCTGATGCGGCGCTATCACCAGGTCGGCGACGTACGCGCCCGCCAGGAGCTGATCGAGCGCCACATGGGGTTCGTTCGCCGGCTGGCGCAGCGCTACGCGCACCGCGGGGAGACGATCGACGACCTGACGCAGGTCGGCTGCGTCGGGCTGATCAAGGCCGTGGACCGCTACGACGGCAAGCACAAGGTCACGCTGGCCACCTACGCGGCGCCGAACATCCTCGGCGAGATCAAGCGCCACTTCCGCGACAAGGGCTGGTCGGTGCGTGTGCCGCGTGACGTCCAGGAGCTGAACGTGAAGCTCGGCCGCGTGGTCGACGACCTCACGAGCCGGCTCGGCCGCTCGCCGAACGTCGATGAGCTGGCGGAGGCCACGGACGCGACCACCGAGCAGGTGGTCGAGGCGCTCGAGTCCTCGCGCGCCTATTCCGCGGTGTCGCTCTCAGAGCGCTCGGACGACCCGGACGAGGAGAGCGGGGATCCGCTCGAGGCGCTCGGCGACGAAGACGAGGGCTACCAGCTCGTCGAGCAGCGCGAGCTGTTGCGGCAGGGGTTCAAGACGCTCGCGGAGCGCGAGCGGGCGATCCTGCACATGCGCTTCTTTCTCGGCCTGACGCAGTCGGAGATCGCGGACCGCGTCGGCATCTCGCAGATGCACGTGTCGCGTCTGATCCGGCAATCGGTGGATCAGGTGCGGGACGAGCTCGGCTCTCCCGACCTCCTGAGCCCGCGCGATTGCGGGGAGAGCGGTCGCCGCCGCAAGCCCGCCGCGCGTAACGGCCGCAAGCAGCGCGTCCGCGCTTCCTCCTGATCGCGGCCATCGGCCCGCTTCAATAGCATCCCGCGCCGGATGTACGTCGCTCTCTTCCTGATCCCCTGGATTCTGGTTGGAATCGGGGTGCTCTTCATCGCGTTCAGCGGTGGCCCCAGCCAGGCACGCCAGGCCTACATGACGCGCGGCAGCGCGGCCTTCAAGATCTCGATGTTCGTCATCTACCTCGGCATCGGGATCGCCGTGCCGGCGCTGATCCTCGCCAACCGCCAGGACGCCGAGGGGGCCACCGGCAAGACGCGCACCGTGGAGGCCTCGGGCCAGGTGCAGAAGGGCAAGACGCTGTTCCGGGCGACCTGCGCGAGCTGCCACACGCTCGCCGCGGTCAATGCCCGCGGGGTCACCGGCCCGGATCTCGACCGCATCGGCCTCAACGCCGGCAGCAGGCAGGCCGCCGACTCGCGCGTGCGCAATGCGATCAAGATCGGCGGCACCGGCCAGGGCCGCATGCCCTCAGGGCTCCTCCAGGGCGAGAACGCGCAGGACGTCGCCGCCTTCGTGGCGACCGTGGCCGGGCAGTAGATCCATCCGGCAATTTGGGCCTTTTTGCCGCCCAAACGGCCGTACTTCCGTCTGCGGATCCTGGTAGGGTCCGCCGCAGTTGGCCTAATGAGTAGGGCTCAGGCACAACTTCGGGGCGAATCAGAATCGGCTGCACGCGAGCAAGAGCGCGTCGCCGAGGTCTACCCCTTCCCGCGTTACCAAGAGCGCAGGACCATCCACATCACCGGGCAGCCCGACCCGCCGCCCTCCCGTCGCCGCACTCCCCAGACGCGCCGGCAGTCGCCCGCCGCGTACCGCCTCGCCGCGAACCCTGACCGGGTGGCGATGTATGCCGTGATTCTCGGGTTAGTCCTGATCATCATGGCCCTCGCCACGCACTAGGCGGCTGCAAACCTTCGCCTGCCTGCGTCCTCGGTCGACCGCGGGCTATCGCCCTGCGGTCTCCCTGCGTCCTTGGCAGGCTTGGTTTTCGCTCGCCTACCACGTGGCGAGCGGTCCTCGTTTCTGGTCAAATTCCCTGCGTGCGGCGCATATTTGTGCTCGTGACGCTTGGTTGCTCGATCGCGGCAGCGGTGCCCGCCGCGGCGTCCGCGGCGTCCGCTCCGCCGCACTTCCAGCTCCTCGGCGACTGGAGCTTCCACGGCCACCGCTACCGGTTCGTGGCCAAGGGCCGCACGGTGGACGGCCGCTCGCTCACGAGGGTCAGGGTCGGCGGCTGCGTGCTCAAGGCCGGCACGCTCCTCTTCCGCGGCTACCGCTACGTGGGCTTCAAGGCGAAGGCGGACACCTGGCGGGGACGCATCGCGGTGGTGGGTGGCAGCCACTGCCGGAAGACGCTCGTCCGCTCGACGATCACGCAGTCCAGCGAGCTGTACTTCTCTGAGTCGTCCCGGCTGCCGGACGGCGACCGGCCGCCGCCCGGCACCTTCAAGCGGGTCCGACCGCCGCTCAGCCCCACGGACCCCGTGCTGGGCACCTGGGTGCGAAACGGGGCGGGTGTGGTGGTCGCGCTCGAGGGTCCTCTGTACGTGGGCCGCGCCCGTGAGCAGTTCTCGATCGCGAACGGATGCACCGTGCAGGCCGGCACGGTGGTGTGGCGGATGCGCCCGGTGGGCCCCGATCGCTACAGCGGCACGATCCAGACCTTCTTCGGTCCGCCGGGGTGCGCCCCGGCCTCGCTCGACGCGAGCACGTGGATCCTGGAGCCGGGTTCGGCGCAGCTCGTTCGCAAGGCTGCGGCGGGTCAGCCGTTCCCGTACACGAGGGCCTGAATCCCTTACCGCCGCTGCGGTAAATGCAGGAAATTTGGCGCTGGAACGCCCAAGAATGGGCAGGAAAAGCCGCACATAACGCGCGATTTGTGTTTGCTGGACATCCGAGCCGGTATAGGCAATCTGCCGGTACGTGAGATGACAGCACCGAAGGTGCAACGGGTGGGGCACCTCAGGGGCAGAAAGCGAAGCGGGGGATATGAAGACGAAGGAGAGTCGGTTCCACGTCCATGATGAGTTGACGGCGCCGGAGCTCAGCCTTCCCGTATTGAAGGGGGCCATTGCGAGCGGCGGACAGCTCTCGAACTTCCTCGGTGTCTTGGCGGGGTCACCGGCGGCGCTGCGGGCGTACGCGCGGTTCCGTTCCGAGCTCCGTCACGGCGACCTGCCGTGGGACACCCAGCAGCGGATCGCACTTGGCGTAGCGGAGTACGAGGGGAGCGACTACTCGCTGCCGGCGCTGCACCGGACGGCGCGCGACGCGGGCCTCGGGCTCGACGAGATCGCACTGGCGCGCGAGTTCGATTCACACGATGAGCGGGAGGCGGTGCTGCTGCGCTTCATCAAGGCGCTGCTCGAGACCTCGGGCGCACCGCCGGTCCATTACCTCGAGGCCGCACGCGAGGCGGACTGGACCGACGAGCAGATCCTCGAGGCCGTGGCGCACGTGGCGCTCGGCACGTTCACCAACCTCGTAACGCGCGCGGGTGACCTGCCGCGTGACGGCTCCAAGGAGAAAGCCCGAGTGGCGCAGGCCGCCTGAGCGTCTAACATCGCGGGATGGCCGCGAGCGCGGTGACGGAGGTCCACAGCGAGACCCGGGCCACGGAAGAGGGAGCAGTAGCCGGTCGCAGCGAGTGCTGCCAGCTCTATCACCGCGCGGTCGAGCTGGTGGGCAAGCGTTGGACGGGCGCCATCCTGCTCGTGCTGCTCGACGGTCCGCTGCGCTTCTCCGAGATACGGCACCTGGTGCCCGACCTCTCGGACCGGCTGCTCTCCGAGCGCCTGAAGGAGCTCGAGGCCGAGCACATCGTGGAGCGGCGGGTGCTCGACGGATCGCCGGTGCGGGTGGAGTACGCGCTCACCAGCAAGGGCATGGCGCTCGAGCCCGCGGTTCGCGCGCTCAAGGCGTGGGCCAAGAACTGGCTCGGCGACTGACGCCAACCGCGGCCGCGGGTTAGCCTACGGCGCGCAACGTAGCCGCCGAGCGAAGGAGTCCGATGGCCGACCAGCCCACGAGCGCCGACGACGTAAAGGCGATCGTCGAAGAGCAGAACATCCGCTTCATCCGTTTCTGGTTCACCGACATCCTCGGCCAGCTGAAGAGCTTCTCGATCAACGCGGCCGAGCTCGACGACGCTTTCGAGGGCGGCATGGGCTTCGACGGCTCGTCGATCACCGGCTTCAACGCGATCGAGGAGTCGGACATGATCGCGATGCCGGACGCCTCGACCTTCGCGGTGCTGCCCTGGCGCCCCGAGGACCGCGGCGTGGCGCGCATGTTCTGCGACATCGTCACGCCGAGCCGTGAGCCCTACGAGGGCGACCCGCGCTACGTGCTCCGGCGCGCGCTCGAGCGGGCGGCGAACATGGGCTTCGACGCGTTCAACGTCGGCCCCGAGCTCGAGTACTTCTACTTCCGCAACGCCCGTCCGGCGGACGGCCACCCGGAGATCCTCGACGAGGGCGGCTACTTCGACCTCACCACGCTCGACGCCGGCTCGGACGTGCGCCGCGAGACCGTGCTCGCCCTCGAGCAGCTCGGCATCCACGTGGAGTACACGCACCACGAGGTGGGCCCGTCGCAGCACGAGATCGACATGCGCTACGCGCCCGCGCTGAAGATGGCGGACGACTGCATGACCTACCGGATCACGGTCAAGGAGTACGCCATGAAGTACGGCTGGCACGCGACCTTCATGCCGAAGCCGCTGTTCGGCGAGAACGGCTCGGGCATGCACGTGCACCAGTCGCTGTCGAAGGACGGGCGCAACGCGTTCTATGACGCCGACGACCAGTACTACCTGTCCGACACCGGCAAGGCGTTCATCGCCGGCCAGCTGAAGCACGCGCGCGAGATCTGCTCGGTGTTCGCGCAGTGGGTCAACTCGTACAAGCGCCTGGTGCCGGGCTACGAGGCGCCGGTGTACTGCGCGTGGTCGCGCCGCAACCGCTCGGCGCTCGTGCGGGTCCCGCTGTACCACCCTGGCAAGGAGCAGGCCACGCGGATGGAGCTGCGCTGCCCCGACCCGGCGTGCAACCCGTACCTGACGTTCGCGGTGCTGCTCGCGGCCGGCCTCGAGGGGATCGAGAAGGGCTACGAGCTGCCCGAGCCGATGGAGAAGAACCTGTACCACATCAGCCCGGAGGAGCGGCAGCGGCTCGGGATCGAGCAGCTGCCCGAGACGCTCGGCGAGGCGATCGAGCTGACCGCGGAGTCCGAGCTCGTCCTCCGCACCTTCGGCGAGCACATCTTCAACCGCTACGTGGAGATCAAACGGCAGGAATGGGAGGACTACCGCGTGCAGGTGACCCAGTGGGAACTCGATAGGTACCTGTCCATCTTGTGATTTACACGCTCGCCACCGGCCCGCGTGCGAAGTGGGTCGTCTTCCTCG
>DATNBJ010000402.1:0-4457 GCA_035572055.1 Thermoleophilaceae bacterium
AGGAAGCGCAGGCCGGTCTGGACGGGCGTGAGCCGCAGGATGTTCTGGAGGTAGAGCGTCACGTAGAGGAACATCGCGAACATCGAGGCCGACACGGTGAACGCGGCTATCGACGCCCCGCCGAAGGTGGGCTTGCGGAACAGCGACAGGTCGAGCATCGGCCGCTCCTGGCGCATCTCGGCCACCACGAACAGCGCGAGCAGGAGGACCCCGACAGCCAGCTCGAGCACGATCTGAGTGCTGCCCCAGCCGGCGTCGTTGCCGCGAATCAGCGCGAGCACGATCAGGAACAGGCCGCTCGAGAACGTGACGAGACCCGCCCAGTCCACGCGGGCCGCGTCGGGGTCGCGGCTCTCCCTCAGCTTCGCCATCGAGACGACGATCGCCGCCGCCCCGATCGGCACGTTGATGAAGAAGATGTACTCCCAGCCGAGCCACTCGGTGAGCGCGCCGCCCACCAGCGGCCCGACCGCCGCGGCGGCGGCGATCGTGGCGCCCCAGATGCCGAACGCCGTGCCGCGCTCACGCCCGTGAAACTCCTGCGCGAGCAGCGCCAGTGAGGTGGCGAACATCATCGCCCCGCCGATGCCCTGGACGCCGCGGGCGAGGTTCAGCACCGCGGGCCGGTTGGCCAGCCCGCACAGGAGCGACGCGACGGCGAACACCGCGAGGCCGAGGATGAACACCCGTTTGCGGCCGAAGAGGTCGGCCAGGGACCCGGCGGTGAGCAGCAGGGCCGCGAGCATGAGTGCGTAGGCGTCGATCACCCACTGCAGGTCGTTGAAGTTCGCGCCGAGGGCCTTCTGGATCGACGGCAGCGCGACGTTCACGATGGTCACATCGAGCAGCAACATGAACGTCGCCACGCAGACCAGGATCAGTGTCCACCACTTGCGTTCCATAATTGATTGAGCCATGGAGCTAACCACGAGACAGGCGGAAGTGCTGAGAACGGTGGTCGAGGCCCACGTCGAGGTGGGCCAGCCGGTGGGCTCGAAATGGCTTGTGGAGCACGCGGACCTGCCCTGGAAGCCGTCGACCATCCGCGCCGAGCTGGCCAAGCTCGAGGAGCTCGGCCTGCTTCAGCATCCGCACACCTCCGCCGGTCGCGTGCCCACCGACAGCGGCTACCGCTACTACGTCGACGAGCTGCTGGAGAAGGGCACGCTGCCGGTGCCCCGCACCAAGTTCCAGCTCACCGACATGCGCCGCGAGGTGGAGGAGACGCTGCGCGCCACCACCGAGCAGCTCTCCCAGGTCACCAACCTGCTGGCGATCGTCTCCGCCCCGCCGATCGCCACGACCACGATCCGGCACATCGAGGTGCTCCTGCTGCAGCCGCAGGTGGCCATGGTCGTGGTCATCACCTCCACGGGCGGGGTGAGCAAGCGCGTGATCAGCTACGAGCACCCGGTCGACCCGGGGCTGATCGACTGGTCGGCCGACTATCTGAACGACGCCCTCGGCGGCATGGCGGTCGGCGCGCGGATGATCAACTCGCGGCTCGCGGCCGCCGGACTGTCCCCGGGCGAGCGCGCGTTCCTGGCCACGCTGGCGCCCGCCTTCACGGAGCTGGAGGAGACGGCCGAGCACACGCTGTTCGTGGAGGGCGCCGCGCGGCTCCTGTCCGAGGACCGGGTGCAGGAGCTGACGCAGATCGACGACCTGCTCCAGCTCCTCGAGCGCCGGATGGCGCTGCTCGGCCTGCTGCGCGAGGCGCTCACCGAGCCGAGCGTGTACCTGCGCATCGGCCGCGAGAACGTGTCGCCGGCGTTCCACTCGCTGAGCATCGTGGCGGCCAACTACGGACTTGCGAACCGCAACCTGGGCGCGGTGAGCGTGGTCGGCCCGGTCCGGATGGACTATGGGAACGCGATCGGGTCGGTGCGCCAGGCGGCCGCCGAGCTGTCCCGCTTCGTGGAACAGCTTTACGACGAGTAGGCGGGAAGAACCCTCCGGTCTTGGGCGTCTTGTTCAGTCGTAACCGCGCCCGAGAGACAGGAGCTGTCCATGTTCCGTACCCCGAAGCTGTTGGTGCCCGCCGCCCTTGTGGCGGGTGTCCTGTTAGTCGCGGGTTGCGGCGGCGGGTCCAGCAAGAGCAGCGGTACGGCCGCGTCGGCAGCCACGACCGCGCCGGCGGCCACCACCCCGGCGGCCACCACACCCGCCCCGGCGGCCACCACCCCGGCAAGCGGAGCGGGCGAGAACCTGAAGCTCGCCGCCGATCCGACCCAGCTCAAGTTCGACAAGTCCAGCCTCAGCGCCAAGTCGGGCTCGGTGACGATCACGATGGACAATCCCTCTGCGATCCCGCACGGGGTCGCGGTGGAGGGCAATGGGGTCTCGAAGGTCGGCCAGATCGTGGCGAAGGCCGGCAAGTCGACGGTCACCGTCGACCTCAAGCCAGGCAAGTACACCTTCTACTGCCCGGTCCCCGGCCACAGGCAGGCGGGCATGCAGGGGACGCTGACCGTCAACTAGGAACCCTGGGTGAGGGCCACCACGAGCAGCACCACGGCGGCCACACCCACGATTCCGAGCAGAACCGCGTTGAGCAGAAGGAGTCGGCGCCTGCCACGTGCAGGCGCCGCCTGCTCCGTGGGCTCGGGCAGCGGCTCTGCCTGAACCTCGCCGTTCATGCGCCGCCAGTTCACGGCGCTCGCCAGTGAGCTCGTGATGAACTGGTTGAGGCTCACCTCGTCGCGCTCGGCGGCGCGGGCCAGCTCGGCGTGCAGCGAGTGGGGCATGCGCAGCATCAGCCGGCCGCTGTAGGAGGCGGCGCCGCGCGGCTCGGGAACCTCGCGGCCCTGCTCGATCGCGTCGGCGATCCAGGCCTCCATCGCGGCGTGGACCGCCTGCGTGGCCTCCTCGGCGGTCGCGGCGTGAACCTCGCAGCCGGGCAGCTCCTCGACCGAAGCCACCCAGCCCTCGTCGTTTCGCACCACCACGATGTGGTACGGACGGTCCAGGTACGTCGCCACGGACTCCATCTCGGCCAGCTTAGGTTGGGGCGCGTCCGCCTGACCACCCTCCAGGCCCCGCCGCAGCTTCTCCAGGGCGGCGCGGGTCTGGCGCGACAGGTGCCGCTTGGAGATACCGAGCTCGCGGGCGATCTCGTCCTGGTCCAGATCCTGCACGTAGCGCATGTAGACGATCCGCCGCTCGCGCTCGTCGAGCACGTCGAACGCCTCCATCAGCGCCAGGCGGTCCTCCGGCGCGCCGCCGGCCGCCGCGATCTCCGGGTCCGGCTCTGCCGAGGCCGTGCCTCTCAGCGCGCTGAGCACGTTCCCCACGGCGGCCTCGTCGGCGCCCACCTCCCGGGCAAGCTCGGCGGCCGAGGGCTCGCGGCCCAGCCGCGCGGTCAGATCCTCGCGGGCGCCGCCCACGCGCCCCCGGAGCTCGGCCAGGCCGCGCGGCAGCCGGACGGCCTCGCCCCGGTCGCGCAGGTGGCGCTTGATCTCGCCGGAGATGGTCGGAACCGCGAACGACGGGAACTCGGAGCCGCGGTTCACGTCGAAGCGGTCGATCGCCTTGATCAGTCCGATCGAGCCCACCTGCACGAGGTCCTCGTAGTCCTCCCCCCCGCGCGCATAGCGCTTGGCAACCGACCCCACAAGCGGCATGTACAGCTCGATCAGGCGCTCGCGTGCGCCGGCATCGCCTCTCAGGTGGTATTCGCGCAGCAGCCGGACGGTGACTTCCGGCGGTGAGCTGATTTCGCCATTACCAGCGGTTTTGTCCACGGCCAGAGGGAGTGGGGGACGGTGATACCACTCTCACCTTAACGTGGTATCTGCGCTTCGCGGCCCTTTCTTGGCGCTCGCGCGGTTCCGGCGGGTACCTGATTACGTGAGGTGCCCCCCAGCATCTGGCCCAGGAATCGCGCGTCTCTGCTGTTCGCCCTCGTGACAGCGGTGGTCGCCATCTGTCTGATGGCGGCCGCCGGCGCGCGGGCTGATGTGTTCGACGACGCGCAAGCGGCGCTCGAGCAGGCGGCCGCGCAGACGGGCGGCGCCCCGCCGCCCGTCGCGCCCGTCCCCGCGCCGGCCTCGCCGGCGCCGGCGAAGAAGGTCGAGCAGCCGAAGAAGAGCCCCGACACCGGAGGTGTCACCGCCCCGTCGGCGACGGCGGATCCCATGCCGGACAACGTGAACATCTCGATTCGTGTGGAGAGCCCCGGAAATGACGGACCCGTCACACAAGGAAGCAGCATGCGGTCGGAGGCGGACTTCGACCGCCTCGAGCGGCACTTCGACAAGAGGTTCGCTGCGCTCCAGAAGCAGATCGAGCACCAGGTGCCGGCCTCGATGCCGAAGGTGGTCATTCCGCTGGTGCGGCACGAGACGCCGAAGGCGCGGCCGCCCAAACCAAAGGCGAAGCACCTGACACAGGTCGCGCCAAAGCCAGCCCCCCCACACCCCACACCCGACACCCGACACCCCACGCAACGGGCGGCT
>DATNBJ010000403.1:0-8422 GCA_035572055.1 Thermoleophilaceae bacterium
TGACCACAGCAGCCGCCAGGTCCCTGATCAGGCCCACCTCGTCGCTCGACCACATGCGCGGCTCGTGGTCGATCACACAGAGCGTGCCGATCGCATGGCCGTCGCGCGTGATCAGCGGTACCCCCAGATAGGCGATCACCCCGAGGTCCCGGATCGCCAGGTTGTCGAGCAGGCGCTCATCCTTGCGGGCGTCGCTGACGATGACCGGCTCGCGAGCCGCCACCGCGTGCTGGCAGAAGGAATGGGTGAGGGGAGTCTCTCGTCGCGTGGCCCACGGCTCCGGGAGGCCGAGGCAGCTCTTGAAATACTGGCGGTCCCGGTCGACCGCGGTGACGAGCGCGACCGGCGCGTTCACGACCTTGGCCGCCATTCGAGCGAGCCGGTCAAAGGGTTCCTCGGGCGGCGTGTCGACGAGATCGGCACGGTGCAGCGCAGCGAGCCGACCCGGCTCCGCCAGCGCCGCCGCGATCTCCGGCACCTCGCCACGCTTCCGACCGGACTGGGCGGCGATGCCCGCGACCATCAGCTCCGCGTCCGGATCGCCGCGGCTCCCCGCGAGTATCCCCAGCCGCATGATCGTCGACTCGCGGACGAACTGGGCGGCGCTGATGCCGAGGCGGCTCGACTCGCGCTCGAGCATCCGCCAGAGATCCTCGCCGAAGCGGACGGTTGTGGCACGCATCCCCATGAGCTCCGAATCGTACGCCCGCCCCCAGATGGTTGCGGAACCGCTATCGGTTGGCGCGCGGCCGCTCGTTTGTGGGCCCTGACCCTGGGTAGCAGGGCGTCAATCCGATAGCGGTACAAACTCGAGGAGGAAAGATGGACTCGTCAGCCGGGACGGACCCGGGCGCCCGCGACAAAGCCCAGGAGGTCGCGGGACAGGCCCAAGAGAAGGTGCAGCAGGCCGCGGGCGAGGCGAAGAGCCGCGTGCGCGATCAGGTGGACCAGCGCTCGACCGAGGCCGGTCAGCGCGTTCATGCCACCGCCGGCGACATCCGCAGCGTCGGCGAAGAGCTGCGCAAGCAGGGAAAGGACCAGCCGGCGAAGCTCGCAAACCAGGTGGCCGAGCGCGCGGAGCGCCTCGGCGGCTACCTCGAGCGCTCGGACGGCGACAGGATCCTCCGCGACGCCGAGGACTTCGGCCGCCGCCAGCCCTGGGTCGTGATGCTCGGCGGCCTGGCCGTCGGCTTCGCGGCGTCGCGGGTGCTCAAGGCCTCGAGCCAGCGGCGCCAGCAGGACGGTCAGAACCACTCGGGCAACGGCCAGTGGTCCCAGAGCCAGCTGCCGCACACGGTCGGCACGCCCCAGATGACCGGGATCTAGCGATGGCGACCCACAACAACGACCTGCACGACCGCTCGGTCGGCGAGCTCCTGCGGCAGCTGTCGCAGGAGACGACCACGCTCGTCAAGCAGGAGATCGAGCTCGCCAAGGCCGAGATGTCCGAGAAGGGCAAGCAGGCCGGCGTCGGCGTGGGGATGTTCGGCGGGGCGGGCGTGAGCGCTCTGCTGGCGCTGATCTTCCTTTCGCTGGCCGTGGTGGCCGCGATCGACACGGCAACGCATTCCTGGCTGGCGGCGCTGATCGTCGGCCTCCTGTGGGCCGCGGCCGCGGGGGTGCTCGCGCTGCAGGGCCGCCACAAGGTCCAGCAGGCCACGCCGCCGGCTCCCGAGCAAGCAATCGAAAGCACCAAGGAGGACGTGCAATGGGCCAAGACCCAAGCCAGATCCGCGAGGAGATAGAGACGACGCGAGGCCGCATGGGCGACACCGTGGAGGCGCTCGGTTACAAGACAGACGTGTCCGCGCGGGTGTCCGACAAGGTCGGCGGCGTTCGCGACAAGATCACCGGCGTCGCGCCGGACAAGCGGCAGGTCACGCAGGGCGCGCGGCAGGCTGCGGGTGTGGCCCAGGAGAATCCGATTGGACTCGCGATCGGTTCGCTGGCCGTGGGCTTCCTGGCCGGAATGCTCGTCCCGTCCACCCGAATCGAGGACGAGAAGATCGGCCCGATGGCCGACGAGGTGAAGGAGCGCGCGAAGGAAACGGGGCAGGAGGCTCTGGAGCGCGGCAAGGAGGTGGCGCAGGACGCAGCCCAGAGTGCCGCCGAGACGGCCAAGGAGAGCGGCCAGCAGCACGCCGAGGAGCTGCGCGACAGCGCGGGCCAGCAGATGGAAGAGGTGCGGCAGGGCTCGTAGCGCCGGACCGTCCGCGCCTGGCCTAGATCCGCGGGTACTGGCCCACCCGCCGGATCCATGCGGCCAGGCGCGGATGCCGGTCGCCGAGCGGCTGGCGGTCCTCGAGGATGCGGTGGAAGAGCTCGTCGTCCTCGGGGTCGCGGATGAGCGCGTACTTCAGGAACGGGAAGGCCGCGATGTCGGCCGCCGAGAAGTCGTCGCCCATCAGGTGGTCGCGCCCCGCGAGCATCGCCTCGAAGCGGTCGAGTGCCCCGGTGATCCGTGCCGCGTGGCGCTCGACCGCTTCGCGGTCGGGGTCGGCCTTCCCGAGCTCCGCCTCGATCGCGTTCGGCGCGACCTTCCAGACCGCGTTGAACCAGTCGATGAACACGAGCATCTCCTCGCGCCGCGCCGGATCGGCGGGGTACAGCGGCGGCTCCGGATGGCGCTCGTCGAGGTGGCGGACGATGTCCATCGACTCGACGTGGACCGTGCCGTCGTCGTCCACGAGCACGGGCACGAGTCCCTGGCCGCTGATCTCCTCGACCGGGCCGCGGTCCGAGTACTCGATCCAGACCGAGTCGGCGCTCAGCCCCTTGTGGGCCAGCGCCAGCGCGACGCGCTCGACGTTGGTCGAGAAGCGAGCGCGGTAGAGCTTCACTTACTCAGGATCGACGCGCACTTCTGGATGGCGTTCGCGTCCGTGCCCGCGTTCTGCAGGCACTTGGCGTACTCCTGGACCTGCTTGGTGCTCGGCGAGCCGGACGCGCTGCTGCCGTTCGACGAGCTGGAGCCGGAACCCGAGCTCGACCCGCCCAACGCGGACGCGCCGCCCAGGAGACCGCTGAGCGAGCTGAGCGGCTGAGCGTTCGCCGGCGGGCTGACGTCGACCGACTGCCCGACGTTCGAGAACTCGAGCGAGAACTTCACGTCGCCGCCCTTGAGGCCCTGGACCTTCGCCTGCTGGTCCTGCGGGATGTTGAAGTTGATGTCCGCCGCGATCCGGCGCAGCGTCTGATCCTTCTTGGAGACGTAGACGTCGATCCGCGGGTTCTTGACGATGCCCTGGATCTGCTGCTTCTGCTGCTCGGTGAGCTGCGGCGGCTTGGTTGTCCCGCTGACGTTCGCCTTCGACACGATCTGGTTGAGGTCGTTCAGCAGCTTCGCCATGTCGATGGTGGCCGATGCGTGGTTCACCGGCTCGCCCGCGACGGTGGTGTCGTCGGCGGTCTTCGCGTCCTTCAGCCAGCTGAGCGGGTTCACACCAAACGCCGAGAAGCCCTTGGCGGTGCCGGTGCTGCGCTGCTGAGCTATCTGGTCGTTGAGCTTCGCCACCGCGTCCTTGCCCAGCTCGTACCAGTTGCCCTGGATCTGGATGAAGAGGTCGTCGCCCGTGGAGCGGATCGCGAGCGGCACGCTCTGGCCGCCGCCGTTGATGTTGGCCTTGAAGTCGAACTTCGGCAGCTTGCCGGCGTTGCTCTCGAAGGGACCGGTGAGCTGGAGCGCTATCGGCCCGTTGAGCGCGGCGATGCCGTTCAGCGTCGCGTTCAGGTTGAGCGCGAGCGTCGCGGCCTTGATCGGGTGCTGGAACGCCGTGTTGACGACGTCCGTGGCGTCCTTGGAGCTGCCGCCGCCGCCGCTGCTCGAGCCGCAGGCTGCTACCCCCAGTGAGAGCGCGATCACGGGCACCAGAACGAGGAGTCGTAGACGGGATGGCAAAGGAAGCTCCGAGTCGGGATAGGCGGCCGACCGAGAGTACTAGCTAATTGGGTCGCAACTTTGCAGTTCGTGAGCCGTTTCACACACGGATAATGGGGAGAGCCGCGATAGCTGCGGCGGTGGCGCTGCTGGCCCTGGCCGCCCCCGCCTATGCGAGCACAGCGACGCTCGTGAAGAGCGATCCCGAGTCGTACGACCTGGCGCTGGTGCCGCCCACGGGCTGCGCCGCGCCGGAGCAGCCGGCGGCGGTCAGCGCAAGCGGCGCCAGCGTGCGGCAGGTGCTTCTGCGCGACCTGCGCAAGGGCGCGCTGACGCCGGAGCTCTACACCCAGTACCGCGACCAGTACAAGAACGCCCAGGCCACGGTGCGCCGCCTGAGCGGCATCCGCCGCACCAACCTGGGCGGGGTGATCCGCTCGATGGAGCGGATCTCACGCGGCGGCCTGTTCACGGTCTCGCGGATGCCGGCGCTGTTCTTCCAGCTCCAGCACAACGTGGACTTCTGGCCGCGGACGAAGCTGCCGCACCTGCCCGCCCCCACTCCCAGCCCGTGCCGCTACTTCGCGCAGAGCGCGGGCTACGTGACCCCGGTCCGCTACGTCTTCGACGACAGCCCGATCGTGTTCCAGTACTACCCGGGCTACGGGCTCCAGCTCCAGCCGCTCGCGAACTTCGGCAACGCCAACGCCTTGGCGAACGCGTGCAAGGGCGTCTACGGACCGCAGGTCGCCTGCCACCTCGACAAGCTCAAGCAGCTTCTCGACGCGCTGGTCGCCACCGCCTCGCTGCGCGGCGGCTATACGACGTGGGAGTACTGGTTCCCCTTCGGCGGCGGCAGCCCGCCGTGGACCAGCGGTCTCTCGCAGGGCACGGCGATCCAGGCGCTGGTCGCCGGCGCGCAGCTGCTGGGCGACCCGCACTACCTCGACGTGGCGCGCTCGGCGCTCGGCATCTTCCAGCTCGCGCCGCCGAACGGCGTGCGCGTGGACGCCTTCGGCGGCGACTGGTACCTGCAGTACTCGTTCGACCGGCACCTGTTCATCCTCAACGGCTTCCTGCAGTCGCTGAACGGGATCTTCGACCTGGCGAAGGCCACGAACGATCCGGCGGCCCAGGCGGTCTTCACGCGCGGCGACCGCGCCGCCCAGAACGCCATCCCCGCCTACGACACCGGGGCCTGGTCGCTCTACTCGCTGCGCGGAAACGAGTCGGACCTGAACTACCACCGGGTGCTGCGCGACTTCCTGAAGGGGCTCTGCCAGCGCACCGGCGCGAAGACCTACTGCCACTACTCGCAGCTCTTCACCGACTACCTGTCGCAACACGTGAAGGTGAGCTTCCTGGGGGCGAGCGGCGCGCGTGCCAAGCGCTCTGCGGCGATCCGCTTCCGGCTCTCGAAGATCTCGTGCGTGCGCGTGGTGGTGAAGCGCGGCGGGAAGGTGGCCTACGCGAACCGCGTGCAGTTCCCGCGCGGCGTGCACGGGTTCGGCTGGGTGCCGCGGGCGCCCGGCAGGTACCAGGTCACGCTGACCACGATCGACTACCTGGACCACCAGACCGTCACGCACGGGCGGGTCACCGTCCACCGGTGAGGCCCCCGCCGGGCAGATAACCTTGGGCCCGCCCATGGGTCCCCGCACGATCCTCTACACGGGAAAGGGCGGCGTGGGTAAGACCAGCGTCGCCGCCGCGACCGCACGCCGCTGCGCCGCCGCCGGCATGCGCACGGTCGTGCTCTCGACCGATCCCGCGCACAGCCTGTCGGACTCGCTCGAGGCCGAGCTGGGTGGCGATCCCACCCAGGTGGCGGACAACCTCTGGGGCCAGGAGGTGCAGGCCCAGCGGGAGATGGAGCGCAACTGGGAGGCCGTGCAGGAGTGGCTCGGCGAGCTGCTTGCCGAGCGCGGCGTGGACCGCATCTCCGCCGAGGAGCTGACCGTGCCGCCCGGCATGGACGAGCTCTTCTCGCTGCTCCAGATCAAGCGCCATCACGAGAGCGAGGACTACGACGCGATCGTGGTGGACTGCGCCCCCACCGGCGAGACGCTGCGGCTGCTCTCGTTCCCGGACGTGGCGAGCTGGTGGCTCGAGAAGGTGTTCCCGTGGGAGAAGCGCGTGGTGGCCGCCGCGCGGCCGTTCGCGCGCACGTTCCTGGACGTGTCGCTGCCGAGCGAGGCGGTGTTCGACGACATCCAGCGGCTCGTGCGCAACCTCGTGGCGATGAACGGCATCCTGCGCGACCGCTCCGCCACGACGCTGCGGCTGGTGATGAACCCCGACCGCATGGTCATCCGTGAGGCGATGCGGACCTTCACGTACCTGAACCTCTACGGCTACCTCACCGACGCCGTGATCGTGAACCGGCTGTTCCCGCCGGAGGTGGACGAGGGCTACTTCGCCGCCTGGCGCGGGGTCCAGCAGGAGCACATGGAGCTGGTCACGTCGGCGTTCTCCCCGGTGCCGATCCTATCGGCGCCCTTCTTCGAGCAGGAGGTGATGGGGCCCGGGATGCTCGACCGCCTCGGCGACGAGATCTTCGCTGAGCTGGAGGCCGGGGCGATCCTGCACGAGGAGCTGTCGCAGGAGCTCGTGACCGACAACGGCTTTGCGAAGCTGCGCCTGCCGCTGCCGTTCGCGGAGAAGTCGGACATCGACCTGAAGAAGATCGGCCTCGAGGTGATCGTGCGGGTCGGCGGGCAGAAGCGGACTATCATGCTGCCGCCCGCGCTGGCGGCCTACCGGCCGCGGACGGCGCGCTTCGAAGAGGGCGCGCTCGAGGTCCTGTTCGAGCGGAGCGATGACCGAGCACCGTCAGACCGATCAGACGCATAGGCCGCCGCCCCGCGAGCGGCGCTGGGACGAGGTGGACTGGGACACCTGGACGCCCGAGTCCGAGCACCCGCCGCCGCGCCCGGGGACCGGGCCGAACCTCGCCCCCCTCTTCGCGCTGATCGACGTGGTGCGCAGCATGCTGCCGCAGGAGCTGCGCGGCCAGTTCAACTCGCTCGTGCGCGAGGTGCTGCTCACCCTGCGATCGCTGATCGACTGGTACCTCGAGAAGCTGGGCCGCGAGACGCCCCCGAGCCAGGTCGAAGACATCCCGATCGACTAGATCGGTGGACTTGGGCCCGCGCGCCCCCTTAGGATCGCCATCGACCATGAGATGGCGCTACTTCGTCGCGGCCGCCGTCGTGCTCCTGGCCCAGGCGGCGGGCACGGCCTCGGCCGCGCCGCCGTCGATCGCCATCCAGGGCAACCACTTCGTGAACGGCGCCGGGCAGACCGTGCGCCTGCTCGGGGTGAACCATCCGAGCTTCGAGTACGCGTGTGCCTTCGGCTACGCCTACTCCGACGGGAACACCGATGCGCAGGACGCCGCGGCGATCGCCTCCTGGCACGCGACCGCGGTGCGGGTGCCGCTGAACGAGGACTGCTGGCTGGGGATCAACGGCCTCCCGAGCAACTCGCAGAATCCGAGCCCGCCGCTGACCGCCGCCGGCTACCGCCAGGCCGTCCAGTCCTATGTGGCGGACCTGAACGCCGCGGGGCTGTACGTGATCCTCGACCTGCACTGGACGGCGCCCGAGGCGTACGCCGCCGACGGCCAGCGGCCGATGCCGGACGGGCACTCGGTCGATTTCTGGACCTCCGTGGCGACGGCCTTCAAGACCAACCCGTCGGTGGTGTTCGATGCCTTCAACGAGCCGTACTCGCCCGCGGCGGTGAACGATCCGGGCTTCCCGGTCGACTGGAGCTGCTGGAAGTCCGGCGGCTGCTTCCTGCCGAGCTCCAAGGACAGCGACCCGCCCAACAACGACATCCAATACCAGGCCGTGGGCATGCAGACCCTCGTGACCACGATCCGCGCCACCGGCGCCACCCAGCCGATCCTGCTCGGCGGCCTGTCCTACGCGAACGACCTCTCGCAGTGGCTGGCCAACGAGCCCGCGGACACGCTTGCGTCCCCGCAGCTGGCCGCCTCGTTCCACAACTACCAGGGCGAGGCCTGCGGCAGCCAGCAGTGCTGGGACGGCACGATCGCGCAGGTGGCCGCACAGGTTCCGGTCGTCACCGGCGAGTTCGACCAGGACGTCTGCCGCTCGAGCACGTTCGACGACACCTACATGAGCTGGGCCGACCAGCACGGGATCGGCTACCTGGCGTGGGGCTGGTGGGTGTTGAGCGCGCAGGAGATCAGCGACGCCGGCTGCAACGCCTTCTACCTCATCAAGGATCACAGCGGCACGCCGGCGGCGCCGAACGGCACGGCGCTCCACGACCACCTCGCCGCCCTGGTGGGGAGCGCCGGGGCCGGGCCACGTCTCCGAGGCTTCCGGGCCAAGCTGGCATCGGGCAGCAAGAAGCTGACCTTCACGCTGAGCTCGGACCAGAGCAGCAGCGGCGTGCTGAGCGGAAGGACGGTCCGGTCCTACGCCGCCAAGGTGCGCAAGCGCCGGGTGTCGCTGGGCTCGGTTCGCTTCAAGCTGACGGCGGGCAAGTCGAAGAAGGTCGTCCTCAAGCTCT
>DATNBJ010000404.1:0-8234 GCA_035572055.1 Thermoleophilaceae bacterium
AGGTCAGCTTCGTGGTCCACAAGGAGCTGGCGAGCCGCAGCAGCATGCGCTCGGTGGGTTACCCGAGCGACGTGACCGAGACGCTGTCGGTGCGCACCGAGGACCTGGATTCGAGCCTGCCCGCCGGCTACGTGCCGCACCTGCTCAAGGTCGACGTGGAGGGGGCCGAGCACCTGGTGCTGCGCGGCGCCCTCCGCACCCTGACGACCCACCGGCCGCTCGTTCTCTTCGAGCACCAGAAGAGCACGGCCAGCCACTACGGCAGCGGGCCCGAGGAGATGTTCGACCTGCTCGCCGGCGAGGCTGGGATGCGGATTTTCGATATGGACGGCGAAGGGCCCTATTCGCTGGACGGCTTCCGCGAGGCTTACGAAACCGGCTCGCGCTGGAACTTTCTGGCTTTCTAAGTGCCTAGTCCCTAGTCCCTAGTCCCTAGAGCCGATGCGCCAACGCCGCCCGGCTGGCCGAAACACGCCTTCCCCGTGCTTCGTGCCGGGGATCACCAGCTCATGCGCATGCCAGTGGTAGTCGTAGGCGTACTTCCAGCCCTGCTCGTAGATCCCCACGTCCACCCAGTAGCGGCCGGGGTCCAGCTCGAGCGGGTCCAGCTCCAGTGAGAGCTCGAGCGGCCTGCCGGGCTTCAGATCGGGGATGCCGATCCCGTCCGACTCCGAGTTCAGGTCGCAGCAGACGAGGCCGTCCTCGGCGCGGTGGATCGCCACGCCCACGATCGGCCGCGTCAGCTCCTTGGTGGCCGTCACGGTAAACGTCACGGATAGACGCTCGCCCGCCTCCACGCTCACCTGCTCGATCGTCGCCTCCTGCGAGCCGAAGCGGTTCTCCTGGAGCCGCAGCGCGCCGTTCCCCTCGGCCGGCGCGGGCGTGCGCTCGCTCGTCTCCGCGTGCATGGCGTCGCGGTACGCGGCCACCACCTCGGCCGGGTCGCCGGACAGGCGCACCGCGCCGTCCTGGAGCCAGATCGCGTGGTCGCACTGCTCCTCCAGCTGATCCAGGCTGTGGGACGCCAGCAGCACGCTCGTGCCGCCCGCCCGCAGCTTCGCGATGCGCGCCATGCACTTCTCCTGGAAGCGCAGGTCGCCCACCGCCAGCACCTCGTCGAGCAGCAGCGAGGTGGGCTCGAGCTGCGCCACGGCGGAGAACGCCAGCCGCAGCTTCATGCCGTCGCTGTAGGTGCGCAGCGGGGCGTCGGCGAACGATTCGAGCTCGGCGAACTCCAGCATCGCGGGCAGCCGCTCGCGCGCCTCGCCGGGCGACAGTCCCGCCACCACCGCGGCGGTCACGGCGTTCTCGGTGCCGGTCAGGTTGGGATCGAAGCTCGCGCCCAGCGAGAGCACCGCCGCGCAGCCGGGCTGCACCGCCACCGCCCCGCGCGTGGGCGAGCTGATTCCCGCCGCGAGCCGCAGCAGCGTGGACTTGCCGGCGCCGTTCTGCCCGATCAGCGCGGCGCTCGCCCCGGGCTCGAGCCGGAACGACACGTCCTGCAGCGCCCAGCGCTGGGGCGCCCGCGCCGGCCGCCGCCGGCCCACGAGCATGCCCTTCAGCGTGCGGTTGCCGGCGTCCCAGCGCGGATAGGACTTCCAGACCTGGTCGAAGCTCAGCGCGCTCATCACAGGTTGTCCGCGAAGCGGCCCTCCAGCGAGCGGAACGCGAGCAGCCCCAGGCCGAAGAGCGCGACCGACAGCACGACCACGTACAGCGACGCCAGGGCGCTCGGGAACGGACCGCCGAGCAGCAGCGCCCGGTATGCCTCCACCAGCGCCGTCATCGGATTGGCATGCAGCACGGGCGAGTACTTCGACGGGATCTTGCTCACCGCGTAGAAAACGGGCGTCGCGTAGAAGAGGACGGTCAGGAGAACGCCCACCACGTTCGGCACGTCGCGGAAGAAGACCGCCGCCGCCGACGTGAGCCAGGCGATGCCGCTCATCAGCACGAACTGCACGACGAGCAGCAGCGGCACGAGCAGCATCGTCCAGCGCAGACCGTCGCCGAACGCGAGCATGAGCAGCAGCACCGGCAGCGCCATGACCATGTCCACGAGCGGCACGCTGATCGCCACGAGCGGCAGCACCGACGGCGGCACGCGCGGCTGGTGGACCAGATGCCGCCGGTCGAGCAGCGACGAGGTCGCGGCGCCCAGGCCGATGCTGAACCAGTTCCAGGCGATCAGACCGCAGAACACGAACACGGGGAAGTCGTGGATCCCCAGGTCGAGCACGTGGCTGAAGATGAACACGAGCACCGCGAGCTGCACGAGCTGGCGGGCCAGCGGCCACAGCCAGCCCAGCACGGTCATCCGGTGGGTCGATTCGAGCTCGCGCCGCGCGAGATGCGCCACGAGGCGGGGCAGCGCGCGCACAGGAGGGCCGGGCCGCCTCGAGGCGGCCCACAGGCCGGTGCGCCCTAGCCCAGCACCAGCTCCGCCGCCGTCCGCACGGTCGCTGTATCCCCCGCGACGAGCAGCGTAGTCACTATCGACTCGCGCCACTTGTCCAGATCATCCCGGATTTCGTCCCGCGACCCCACCAGTGAAAGTTCCTGGATCAGCGAGCTCGGAATGGCGGCGGCAGCCTCGTCCTTCTTGCCGCCGAGATACAGCTCCTGGACCTTCTCGATCATGTCGCCGTGGCCCATGCGGATCGCCACGTTGGCGTGGAAGTTCCGGCCCTTCGCGCCCATGCCGCCGAAGTAGAGGGCGTAGAACGGGCGCAGCGCGTCAACGGCCGAGTCCATGTCGTCGGTCACGATGAACGGCACGGTGGCGGCCACCTCGAAGTCGTCGGGACCCCGGCGCGCGCCCTCTCGCGCCCAGCCCTCCTCGAGCGACGCCTTGAACATGTCCTCGTTGGCGGGGGAGAAGAGCATCGCCAGCCAGCCGTCGCACAGCTCGGCGCACATCGCGATGTTCTTCGGCCCCTCGGCGCCGAGGTAGATCGGGATGTCCTCGCGCAGCGGGTGGATCGACGCCTTGAGCGGCTTGCCGAGGCCCGTCCCGTTCGGGCGCGGCAGCGGGTAGTGCGGCCCGTCGTTGGTCACCGGGCCCTCGCGCTTCCAGATGTCGCGGAGGATCCCGATGTACTCGCGCGAGCGCGCCAGCGGCTTCTCGAACGGCATGCCGTACCAGCCCTCCACCACCTGCGGCCCGGACACGCCGAGGCCGAGGATGAAGCGGCCGCCCGAGAGGTGGTCCATCGTCATCGCGGCCATCGCGGTGGCGGCCGGCTGCCGCGCCGACATCTGCACGATCGCCGTGCCCAGCTTGATGCGCTCGGTCTTCGCGCCCCACCACGCCAGCGGCGTGAGGCAGTCGGAGCCGTACGCCTCGGCGGTCCAGATCGAATCGAGGCCGAGCTTCTCCGCCTCGGCGATCGTGTCCTCGACTCCGGGCGGCGGCCCGCCGGCCCAGTAGCCGGTGTTCAGTCCCAGCTTGAGGTCTCCCATGGGGCGGGAGTTCTACCAGCGTAGGATCGCGGAGTGGCCGGCGACGAATTCGCTCTCGACAATCCGACGGTCCGCGCGTTCATCGATTCCGTGCGGGCCGTGATAGCCGAGGCCGGGTCGGCGGAGGACGCCGTTTCGCGGATACGGCCCGCGTTCGCCGAGCTGCTCGCGGACGCCGACTGGCTGCCGGGCGAGTACCAGGAGGCGGCGCCGGAGAGCGGCATGGGCGGCGGCATCGGCCAGTGGCTCCTCTTCCGCGCGGGCGACGGCTCGCTGTCGCTCTTCAGCCTCGTGGTGCCGCCCGAGGCCGCGACTCCCGTGCACGACCACCTGGCCTGGGGCCTGGTCGGCCTCTACCGCGGCACGCAGGACGAGGAGATCTACGCGCGCTCGGCGGAGGGCCTCACGCTCACGGAGAGCCGCGCCCTGAACCCCGGCGACTTCTACGCCCTGATCCCGCCGGCCGACGACATCCACCGCGTGCGCACGACCTCAGCCGAGACCTCGGTGTCGATCCATTTGCTGACCAACGACACCGGCTGCGTCTGGCGCCACTCCTTCGACCCGGACTCGGGCGAGGAGCACCCGTTCCGCTCGGGCTACGTGAACGTGCCCTGCGACGACGACTGACGGCCGGGCGTGCTTTGGGCGGTCACCCGCCTGGCGCGGTCGAGGTCTCCGGCTCGGGCTCACCTTCCAGGTAGTCCGCGAGCCGCGCGTTTGCGCGTGCCGTGCCGCGACTCGGGCGGGCGGTGAGCTCTTCCGCCGCCTTGCGAACCGGCTCGCCGGGGCCCTGCTCCAGCGCGATCTCGCTCAGACGGCGCATCCGCTCGAGCGTGCTGTGGAGGAAGGCGAGTTGCTCGCGGCGGCCGAAGAGCCAGAAGCCGAAGCGCACGACGGGATTGCGGTCGGCTGCGCGTCGCGAGTAGGAGTGGATCCGAAACTCGACCTCACCGCTGTCGAGCCATTTCCACACCTCCCAGTCCATCTGGCCCATCTCGAGGTGGCCTTCGAGCGTCTGGTAGGACCAGCCCCAGACACGCGCCTCCCGGCCATCGCGGGTGCGCTCCTCGTCGAACACGCGCGAGACGCGGACGCCGCCGTGGAAGCGCAGCCCGTGGAAGCGGAGTTCGAGCAACATCGTCCGGCCCTCGAGCGGCTCGTCCGGGTCATAGGTGGCACGGACGATCGACGGATCCGCGAACTCGTAGCCGCGCATCAGGCGCCGGGCGATCTCCCAGCTTCCGCCGTCGACGGGCGGCCCCGGAGGCTCGGGTGGGAGCGGCTGGCTCAGGTCGTCGACATGCCAGCCGTTCTCGGGCACGTGCCGGTCGCAGTGTTCCGGGTCGAAATTCGGCGCGCGGCCTCGGAGCTGCGTCACCGTCCGGTCGACGGGCAGGTCGACCCGGCGCGTGTCAATGGTGATCCCGCCGGTCACCCGGCCGCCCGCGATCTCGGCCGCGCGCTCGAGGTAGGACGCCCACATGTGCAGCTGAATCTCCTTCGCCATGCGCAGGTGCTGGTAGAGGAGATCGGACAAGCGGTCCGCGCTGCGGGCCCACGACTCGATCTGGAACCCGAGGCCGCCATCCGTGTCGGTCGCGGTGAACTCGATCTGACCCGCCTCGAGGTGCCGCTCGAGCGTGGCCAGTCGGAACGAACCATCGGTCACATCGATCACGCGCACCGGTCCGTCCCACGGGCCCGCCATGCGAACCACGAACTCATCGCCGACCCGCATGGCGCCTTCGTCTCCTCGAACCTTGATGAAGGTGGCGAGCTCGCCGGGAGCCGCGGCGTCCGGGTCGGCGTGAAGCCGTTCCATCAGCTCGTTCGCGGACATGCGTGCAGCGCGGATGCGCACGCTGTAGTTGCGGTGGAAGAGCGGGCCGAACCCATCGTCCGGGCCCTGGATCCCAAGGGGCGACACGTTCGAGGGGAAGGGCGGCGCGAGATCGTCGGCCTGCGAGCCGGCCCGCTCGCCCCGGTGGAACGGCGTCGTGCGCCACATGTACCGCCAGGAGGTCAGTCCAATGCCAACCGGCCAGCGGGCGGCCGTGGCAAGGCGCCTCGATAGCGGGAGTCCCGGCACACCTTCGTCCTACCCGACCGCTCGCGGGTGACACCCGGGGTTGAAGTCGCGAGTGGCGGGTAGACGAGACTCGTGCTGCTGAGGCGGTTACACGAGATGGGGATGCGCGGCTGGCACCTGCACCTCGCCTCGATGGCCTCGATAGGGCTGTGCATCGCCCTCTGGATCCGGGCGAAGACCGTGGACCAGGACGAACGCGGAAACGCGGAGCGCCGCGCGCTGTTCGTGGGCCTCTGGCCGCCGACGATCTACCTCATCGGCGAGTCGGTCGAGCGCCTGGAGCAGCAGCCCAGACGGCGGCTGTCCCGCTGAGCGGCACGTCGCATCGCAGCTCCGGGACGGTCTCGACGACGACTACCCGTCGCGGCTGAACAGCGCCGTCGCCACGCCGAGCATCGCGAAGCCGATCGCGGCCACGATCGCGACCTCGAACAGCACCGGCAGGTGCCAGCTTCCCCAGGTCACTCCGGGGTTGAGAGCGTGCCGCGCCGCGTCGCTGATCTGGAGGTGCGCGAACACCGTGTGCCGGATCGGGTCCACCGCGTAGGTCACCGGGTCCACCCGGTTCAGGATCGTCAGCCACACCGGCAGGCCGGCCACCGGGAACAGCGCGCCGGAGATGAAGAACATCGGCATCAGCAGCATCTGCGTGATCGCCATGAACGACTGGATCTGCTTGATCCGCACGGCCAGCATCACGCCGAACGCCGTGAGCGTGAACGCCAGCAGCACCTGCATGGCGAACACCTCGACGATCATCACCGGCGAGTAGGGCACGTCCACGAGCCCGGCGAGCATGATCACGAGCAGACCCTGGAACGCCGCCACGCTGGCGCCGCCCAGGCACTTGCCCACCACGATCGAGCCGCGGCTGACGGGCGCGACGAGCATCTCGCGCAGGAAGCCGAACTCGCGGTCCCAGACGACGGATGCCGCCGAGAAGATCGCGGTGAACAGCACCGACATCGCCAGCACGCCGGGGTAGACGAACGTGCGCAGGTTCACCCCGTGCGTGCCCGCGGACGCGATCCGCGACAGGCCGGTGCCGAGCACGAACAGGAACAGCATCGGCTGGACGAACGCCGCTGCGATCCGCGGGCGGTCGCGCAGGAAGCGCAGCCACTCGCGGTGCCACACGATCTTGATCGCCCGCAGCTCCGCCCGGACGCCGCCGGCGGGGACGTGCACGCGAGGAGTGACGGGAGGGACTGCTACGGACTCGCTCGTCATCGCTGCCTCCCCATCATCCTGGCAGCCACCAGCCGGCTGGTATCCGCCCTGGTGGCCTCGGCGTCGCGGATCGTGCTGCCCGTGTGGGCCATGAACACGTCGTCGAGGGAGGGCCGCGCCACGCTCACCGAGAGGATCGGCAGGCCGAACTCGGCGAACAGCCGCGGCACGAACTGCTCGCCCTCGGCCACCGAGAACATCACGTGGCCCTCGGCCACGACAGCCTCGATCCCGAACTTCTCGCGCAGCGCCTCGATCGCCGCCGCGTTGTCGTCGGTCGTGATCTGTACCCGGTCCTTGCCCACCTGCGCCTTCAGCACGCCGGGGCGGTCGAGCGCCACGATGCGGCCGTGGTCCATGATCGCGATCCGGTCGCAGTACTCGGCCTCGTCCATGTAGTGGGTGGTCATGAAGATCGTGATCTCCTCCCGGCGCATCAGCTCCTTGATGTAGCTCCAGATCGAGCTGCGCGTCTGGGGGTCGAGGCCCACGGTGGGCTCGTCGAGGAACAGCACGCGCGGCGAGTGGAGCAGGCCGCGCGCGATCTCGAGGCGCCGCTTCATGCCGCCCGAGTAGGTGTAGACGAGACTGTCGCGCCGGTCCCAGAGACCGACCATCTTCATCACCTGCTCCATCCGCTCGTTCGCCTGCGCCCGCGGCACCCCGTACAGCTCGGCGTGGAAGCGCAGGTTCTGCTCGGCGCTCAGGTAGCCGTCGAGCGTGCTGTCCTGGAACACGAGGCCGATGTTGCGGCGCACCTCGTTGCGCTCGGTCCGCACGTCGTGCCCCGCCACGTGCGCCTCACCGGCGGTGGGGCGCACAAGCGTGCAGAGCATCCCGATCGTGGTGGACTTGCCGGCGCCGTTCGGACCTAGGAAGCCGAAGATCTCGCCGGGCTCGACCTCGAAGTCGATGCCGTTCACGGCGTCGATCTCGTCGAAGCGCTTCGCGAGCCCGCGTACCCAGACGGCGGGCTCGCGTCCGTCAGACGTCAATCGGTCTCCTCGACTGGTGCATCCTCAGCCAGGATGGCGTAAAGACGGCGACGCGTCTCGGACAGCGCCTTCGTGGCCTCGTCCATCTGCGCCTTGTTGCCCGCCTGCATGACCTGCGCGAACGCCATCGCCAGGCCGCGCATGACGCTGGCGGCCTCGGCGGTCTCGTCGCTCACGCCGCCGGTCATCTCGTCCCACGGCGTGGGGAGGTCCTTGTCGCGCTCGTCGACGGACTGCTTGCCCGCGTCGGTGAGCTCGAACAGCTTGCGGCTGTCGGTCTCCACCGTGCGGACCAGCCCCTCGTCCTCGAGCTGCTGGAGCGCGGGGTAGACCGAGCCGGGGCTCGGGCGCCAGACGCCCTCGCTGCGCTCCTCGATCTCCTGCATGAGCTGGTAGCCGTTGCGCGGCTCCTCGGCCAGCAGGAGCAGGATCGCGGTGCGGACGTCGCCGCGGCG
>DATNBJ010000405.1:0-4073 GCA_035572055.1 Thermoleophilaceae bacterium
CTTGCGGAAGATGATGTTCACCGCTCCCTCGGGCCCCATCACGCTGATCTCGGCGCTCGGCCACGCGACGATCAGGTCCGGCTCGTACGCCTTGCCGTTCATCACGTAGTAGCCGGCGCCGTAGGCCTTCCTCACGACGACGGTGACCTTCGGCACGGTCGCCCGCGACACCGCGTAGAGCATCTTCGCCCCGTGCCGGATAATCCCGGCCTGCTCCACCTTGGTGCCCACCATGAAGCCGGGCACGTCCTGCAGGAAGAGCAGCGGGATGCCGAACGCGTCGCAGAGGTTGATGAAGCGCGCGGCCTTGTCGGCGGAGTCGTTCTCGAGGATGCCGCCGAGGTGCTTCGGCTGGTTGGCGACGATCCCCACCGGCCGGCCGCCCATGCGGGCGAGACAGGTGATGATCGTACGCGCCCAGCGCGGCTTGAGATCGAACCAGCGGCCGTCGTCCACGATCCGCCCGATCACGTCGTACATGTCGTAGGGCTTGCGCGGCGAGTCGGGCAACACGTCGAGCAGCTCCTCGTCCATCCGGTCGACCGGATCGGAGACCGGCAGCACCGGCGGCGGCTGCTCGCAGTTCTGCGGGAAGAACGAGAGGTACTCCTTGATCGCGGTGATGCACTCCGGGTCATCGCCGACCTCGAGATCGCCGACTCCGGAGACGCGCGTGTGCACCTTGGATCCGCCGAGCTCCTCCTGCGTCACGTCCTCGCCGGTCACGGCCTTCGTCAAATGCGGACCGGCAAGCGCCATCGACCCGCGCCCCTTCACCATCGGCACGAAGTCCGCGAGACCGGGGATGTAGGCGGTGCCCGCTGCGCACGGCCCCATCAGCGCGGCGATCTGCGGGATGACGCCGCTCATGATCACCTCCTCGCGGAACAGGTGACCGGAGCCGGCGAACAGCGAGCCCGTCGCCTCCTGGATGCGCGCGCCGGCGGAGTCGAGCAGCCAGATGAGCGGGATGCGCTTGGACAGAGCGAGCTCGCGCAGCCGGCTGACCTTCAGCTCGCCGGTCATGCCCATCGAACCGGCCATGACGGTGAAGTCGTAGGCGGCGACGGCCACGAGCCGGCCGTCGATCCTCCCGTAGCCCGTGACCACTCCATCGGCCGGCGCCTCCTTGCCCTCCATCGCCCGCTGCGAGAAGTGCGGCCGCCCGTGGATGCCGAGCTCGGTGAAGGTGCCCGGGTCGATCAGCAGCTCGAGCCGCTCGCGCGCGGTGAGCTTCTCGGCCGCGTGCTGGCGCTCGATCTTCTCCTCGCCGCCGCCGAGACGAGCGGTCGCCCGGCGCTCATGGAGCTCGTCGACCAAAGACCGCAGCGGTGGCCGCGCCACCAGCGTGTCGGCCGCCGCGCGCGCCGGCGCCTGTTCCTCAGCCTGAGACATGGGCCTCCCTCCCCACAGCGTCGAGCAGCGGCTCCACCGCCTGCAGAACGGTGGACGCGGCGTCCTGGCGCTCGAGCTCGTCCTCCGGCGCGTGGAACGCGACGACCTCGAACCCGATCACCTCGCACTCGCCGCTGACCGCCTCGAGCAGGTCGTAGACCTTGTCGGGAGCCAGCCCGCCCGGCGCCGGGAACTGCGCGTCGAGCGACTCGGGATCGATCACGTCGAGGTCCACGTGCACGTAGACGGGCGCGCGGTCGAGCGCGTTCTGGGTGTAGACGAGCGTCTCCAGCGACGCCCCGATCACGGTCACCGGGCTCTCCTCGAGCAGCTCGCGCTCGCGGTCGTCCAGGTCGCGCACGCCGACCAGGACGACACGGGACGGGTCGATCGCGCCCCCGAGCCCCGCGTCCCAGACCCCGCAGGCGCCGGCCAGTGCCATCCCGCCGAGATACCCGCTGGGCGAGGTCTCGGGCGTGTTGTAGTCCCCGTGCGCGTCCAGCCAGAGAACGCGAGCGTCCGGTCGCGCACGCAGGGCGGCGGGCAGAGTGGTCAGCCCGACGGTGCACTCGCCGGCCAGCAGCACGGGTGCGTTGCCGCCGGCCAGCGCGTCCTCCACCTGGCCACCGGCCTCGAGCAGGCAGCCGCGCGAGTCGACCAGGTCCTCGCGCCAGTCGCCCACCCGCGGGTCGGCGGGGGTGCCGATCTCGCGCGGCTCGCGCCCGAGCCGCTTGCCGAACAGCGGCGCGAGCGCCTCCACGCCGAGCGAGTGGCCCGGAGCGCGGTCGGAGGTCCTGCAGCGGTGTGCGATCAGCGAGGCGCTCACCGGCCGCTCCACTGCGGCTCGCGCTTCTCGAAGAACGCCTTCACGCCCTCGGTCATGTCGTCGGTGGACAGCGCCACGGTGAGCTGAGCGCGCAGGTAGTCGAGCGCGTCGAGGAACGCCATGTCCTGCTGCCGGTACATCGCGTCCTTGCCGAGCCGCATGATCAGCGGCGACTTCGACGCGAGCTTGACCGCCCACTCGTCCACCGCGGCGTCGAGCTCCTCCGCCGGCACAACGCGGTTCGCGATCCCCGCCGCCAGGGCATGGCGGGCCTCGATCCGCTCGCCGAGCAGCAGCAGCTCGTTCGTCTTCTTCCGCGGGACGTTGCGGTAGATCAGCGCCATGATCATGAACGGGAAGGCGCCGACGTTGATCTCGGGAGTGCCGAACGTCGCGTTCTCGGAGGCGACGATCAGGTCACACGCGAGGGCGATGCCGAACGCGCCCGCCAGGCAGTGTCCGCCGACGGCGGCGATCGAAGGCTTGCCGAGCTCGCCGATGCCTCGGAAGACCTCGATGAACCGCTCCGAGCCCAGGTGCTTGTGCACCAGAGGCACGTCGGCGCCGAACCCGGCCAGGTTCGCGCCCGAGGACCACACCTTCTCGTGCGAGGACCCGAGCACCACGCAGCGCACGTTCGCGTCCTCTTTTGCGCTCTGTAGAGCCTGAACCAGCTCGTTCAGGAGCTCCGCCGACAGGGCGTTGCGAGTGTCCGGCTGGTTGAAGGTGATGGTGGCGACTCCCGAATCCGCCACGTCGTAAAGGATCGTCTCGTAGGCCAAGCTTTCTCCTCGGAAGTAGGAAGTTCTACTCCCTACTTTGACGGATCTCCAGTCTCAAGGGTGCCCGCCGATAACACGGTCTGGGAGAAACCTGAGAATGAGAAGGCTGCGGGACGGGCAGGCGGTAAGCCTCGAGGTGGAGGCACTCGAGACGAATCTCGAGTGTCTTGTCATTGCCATCGAGGGCAACGAGGCGACCCTCGACCCGATCTACAAGGCGTTCTCGATGAGCGTCTCCACCACGGGCGCCAACTCGCTGCTCACCTTCGAGCACCAGGGCCGCCTCGTGATGCTGCGCGGCCGGGTGCGCCGCGAGGACGACGGCCTCCACTTCACGGTGACCGACAAGGTGACGGTCGAGCAGCGCCGGCGCTATGCGCGAGTGGAGGTGGCGCTGCCGGTGATGCTGACGCCGCTCGGCGCGGACGGCACACCCGGCAACCCGGTGGAGACCCGCAGCTTCGACGTGAGCGCCGACGGCGTCCTCGTGGAAGCCCAGATCTCCCCCACGCTGCCGCGGCTGCGGCTGTCGCTCGAGCTGCCCGACGGCGACCCGCCGGTGGAGTGCGACGTGCGCCTGATCCGCCAGGTGGGCTGGCGCAGCGCCCTGCGCTACTCCGGGATCTCGGAGTGCGACCGCGAGCGCCTGAAGTGCTTCGTGGCCGAGCGCAAGCGCGACGCGCTGATGGCTCGCCGCGAGAAGTAGGAAGTTCTACTGTTTACTTTTCCCTGGGGCTGCTCTAGCCTCCTGGCACCGCCGTCCACCAGGAGGAGAGCTTGGCCACCGCAGACGTCCTCAAGCCGGACTTCCAGTCCCGCAAGAAGCACTTCATCTTCAGCGAGGAGCACGACCGGCTCCGCGAGTCGATCGGCCGCTTCGTCGAGAAGGAGCTCGCGCCCCACGCCGAGGAGTGGGAGGAGACGACCTTCCCCGACTCGGTCTTCCGCCGCATGGGCGAGCTCGGCTTCCTCGGCCTCTCCTACCCGGAGGAGTACGGCGGCCAGGGCGGCGACTACTACTGCAACATCGTGCTCGCCGAGGAGATGGCGAAGTGCAACTCCGGCGGCGT
>DATNBJ010000406.1:0-4123 GCA_035572055.1 Thermoleophilaceae bacterium
TCACGAACGCGTCCTGCGCGGCCTCCTGCGCGTCGGCCGCCGAGCGCGTGACCAGGTAGGCCGCGCGAAACACGGGCTCCTGGTACCGCTCGACGATCAGCTCGTATGCGCTCACATCACCGCGCTTGGCGCGCTCCACCAATTCGCTCTCGTCGAGCGACGTCTCGTTCAGCGGCCGGACCACCACCGCTGCTTCTACACCTAGAGCGGCGTCCGCGTTCCCTAGAGCCCGGCCGCGGCCAGCGCGTCGGACGCGTCGAGGTACTCCTCGGTGCGCACCACCACGTCGCCGTCGAAGCGCAGCACGAAGGCGAGCTCGGCGGTCAGCTCCGGGCCATCCTCGGAGCCCACGCGCCCGGTCATCGTGCCGAGCACGAGCACGGTCTCGCCCACGTCGCGCATGTCGTACGCCTCGTAGTGGAGGCCGCTCACCGTGTCGAGCCAGTCGCGCAGGTAGGCGGCGATCTCCTCGCGCCCGCGAAGCAGGCGCGCGTTCGGGTTCTGCTCGGCGATCGCGTACTCGCTCTCGCCGGTCACCCGCGTGAGCATCGCGTCCACGTCACCGCGGTTCCAGGCCTCGAGGGAGCGCTGAACGGCCTCCATGTGCTCGCGGCTCACCGCCGCCGAGTATGTCCTAAGCGCTACTCGTGGCATCGGCCGGTGTGGTCGAGGTAACGAACTCGCGGATCAGCGAGGCCAGCCGCTCGGGCTGGTCGAGCGGGACGAACGTGTAGCTGTCGTCGATCAGCTCGAGCCGTCCCTGCGACAGCCGCTCCATCAGCCGCTCCGCCAGCTTCACCTTGAAGAACTTGTCCTCGCGCGCCCACGCGAGCAGGACGGGACGGTCGAAGTCGCGCAGCCGCTCGGCCGCCGCCAGCGTGTCCCTGTTGTCCACCGCGCGCACGAACCGCTCCACGTCGTGGCGGATCGCGCGGTTGCCGAAGTAGGACCGCATCGCGGCCTCGGTCAGCTCGTCCGGGATGCCGCGCTTGGACAGCCAGCCGAACCCGAGCGGCGAGTTGCGCAGCGCGGCGATGCGCATGGGCTGGAGCGCCACTCCGAGCCCGCCCGGGATGCGCGACACCCACTGCATGGGCCTGAAGGCGGGCGGAAAGAAGTGCTCGAACGCGTCGGAGGGCGTGAGCACGAGGCGCGCGATTCGCTCCGGATGCTCGGTCACGAGCAGCTGGCTGATAGCGCCGCCGGTGTCGTTGCCGACCACGGTCACGCCGTTCAGGTCGAGGCGCTCGATCAACTCGGCGAGCATGCCCGCCACGGAGCGCGGCGTCAGCTCGGCCTCGGGCTTCATCGGGTACCGGTGCGCGCCGAGCGGCAGCTCCGGCACCACGCAGCGGAACTCGCCCTCGAGCCGGGGGACCACCGGGCTCCACAACGCGCCGCTCGCCAGCAGGCCGTGGACGAAGACGATCGGCTCGCCGGAGCCCGTGTCGGTGTAGCGGATCCGTCCGGCTGAGAGGTCGATCTCACGCATTGCTGTCATGGCGGCTCCCATCTAGTATTCACATACAGGCTGTACGGATTATGCATACAGACAGTACGAATGTCAAACCGGGGACGAAGGCCGCGCAGTCGGCCGCGACCCGCGCCAAGCTGCTGAAGGTGGCGCGCAGGCTGTTCGCGAAAAACGGCTACTCGGGCGTGGGCACGGAGGAGATCGTGAAGCGCGCGGGCGTCACCCGCGGAGCCCTTTACCACCAGTTCGAGGACAAGAAGGACCTCTTCCGTGCGGTCTTCGTGCAGCTCGAGGAGGAGCTGTTCGAGAAGGTCGCCGCGCGCGCGGGAACGCAGACCGACCCGGTGGAGGAGCTCAGGTCCGGCGCTCGTTACTGGCTCGAGCTGTGCCTCGATCCCGAGGTGCAGCGCATCGTGCTGCTCGATGCGCCGGCGGTGCTCGGGTGGCACGAGTGGCGCGAGATTGGGGGCCAGTACGGCACGCGGCTGGTCGAGGCCGCGCTGTCGGGGGCGATGGAGGCCGGGGTGATCGAGCGGCAGCCGGTGTCGGCGCTCGCTCACGTGCTGATGGGCGCGATGGACGAGGCCGCGCTGTACGTGGCCGAGGCCGACGACAGCGTGGCGGCGGGTGCCGAGATCGCGCAGGTGATCGAACGCATCATCGACACGCTCCGCCCTCGCTAGATGGTGGGTCCCGAATTCGCGGGTGCGGGAATGAGGAACCGCCATCAACCAGGGCCATAACATCCTGCAAGTGGAAGACCTTCGCTTCGACGAAGACGGGCTCGTCCCGTGCGTGGTGCAGGACTCGCGCACCGGCGAGGTCCTGACGCTCGCCTACATGAACGCCGACGCGCTGGCGCGCACGCGCGAGACGGGGGAGACCTGGTTCTGGAGCCGCTCGCGGCAGGAGCTGTGGCACAAGGGCGAGACCTCCGGAAATGTGCAGCGTGTGCAGGCACTTCGCTACGACTGCGATGCCGACGCACTCGTCGCTCTGGTGGAGCCGGCGGGCCCCGCGTGTCACACCGGCGAGCGCACCTGCTTCCACAACGGCGACCTCGATCCGACGCCCTCCGAGGCGCTCGCCGTGCTCGAGCGCACGATCGCCGAGCGGCGCGTGATGGCGCCCGCCGGTAGCTACACGGCCGAGCTGCTCGCGGACCCGCCGCGGATCGGCGAGAAGGTCCAGGAGGAAGCGGAGGAGGTGGCGCGCGCCGCCGCGTCCGAGTCGGACGAGCGCGTGCGCGAGGAGGCGGCCGACGTGCTCTACCACCTCACCGTCCTGCTCGCCTCGCGCGGCATGTCGCTCGCCGACGCCTTCGAGGAGCTCAATGCCCGTCGCCGCTGACCTCGAGGTCAAGCCAAGCCTGGAGGAGGTGCGCGCGCTGGCCGAGGGCCACACGGTCGTGCCGCTGCGCCACACGTTCATCAGCGACACGGAGACGGCCGTGTCCGCCTACCTGCGCCTGCGGGGCGAGGGCCCGTCGTTCCTGCTCGAGTCGGCCGAGCACGGGCAGCGCTTCGGGCGCTGGTCGTTTCTCGGCGTGCAGCCGCGCACGGTGATCCGCCTCGACGGCGGCGTGCTCACGATCGGTGGCGAGCCGCGCGAGTTCGACGATCCCTACGCCGCCGTGGCCGAGGAGCTGGCGCGCTACAGGGTGCCGCCGCTGGCCGACCTGCCGCCCTTCGCCGGCGGCGCCGTGGGCCTCTTCGGCTACGACCTGGTGCGCTGGTTCGAGCCGAGCGTGGGCCCGGCGAACGAGGACGAGCTCGGCCTGCCCGACCTCGCGCTGATGGTCTCCGACGTGCTGCTGGCGTTCGATCACCTGAAGCACGAGGTCACCGTGCTGGCGAACGTCTTCGTCGAGGGCGGCGACATCGACGCCCGCTACGACGAGGCGGTCGCCGCGATCGCCGACGTCCGCGAGCGCCTGGCCGCGCCCATCCCGCGCGCCGCCGCCGGGGTGCGGGAGCCGCCCGAGTACGTGTCGAACATCGGCTCCGAGGGCTTCGCCGCCGCGGTCGAGCGCGCGAAGGAGTACATCCGGGCCGGCGACATCTACCAGGTGGTGCCGAGCCAGCGCTGGAGCGCCGACGCGCCCGTCGAGGCGTTCTCGGTCTACCGCGGCCTGCGCACGATCAACCCGAGCCCGTACATGTACTTCCTCGACTTCGAGGACTTCGAGCTGGCCGGGGCGTCGCCCGAGACGTTGGTCACGGTCAGCGGCCGCCGCGCCGAGCAGCGGCCGATCGCGGGCACGCGGCCGCGCGCCGACACCGTGGAGGAGGACCTGCAGCGCGCCAAGGAGCTCCTTGCCGACGAGAAGGAGCGCGCCGAGCACGTGATGCTCGTGGACCTCGGCCGCAACGACCTCGGCCGCGTCAGCGAGTACGGCAGCGTCCACGTCGACGAGCTGATGGCCGTCGAGTCGTACTCGCACGTGATGCACATCGTCTCCTCGGTCTCCGGCACCCTGCGCGAGGGCGTCACCGCGATGGACGCGCTCCGCGCCTCGCTGCCCGCGGGCACGCTGTCCGGAGCGCCGAAGATCCGCGCGATGCAGATCATCGACGAGCTCGAGCCCGTGAAGCGCGGCCCCTACGGCGGCGCGATCGGCTACCTGAGCTACACCGGTGACCTCGACAC